>WRNQ01000018.1 GCA_009776565.1 Synergistaceae bacterium
CCCCATATATAAAGAGCGATAACAGGCAGAATAGTAGTGAGCGTTGTGTTTATTGTGCGCGACAACGTCTGGTTAATAGATTCGTTAACAAGTTTTACTATCTTCTTGCTTCTTAGATCCTTCCAGTTCTCACGGATACGGTCGATAATTATTATCGTATTGTTGAGGGAATAACCCACTATTGTCAAAACTGCCGCGATGAAAGTAGCGTTCACTTCCATTCCGGTAATACTGAACGCCCCGATTACCGCCACTGTGTCATGAATAAGCGCTAATACGCTTACGACAGCAAAACGGAACTGAAAACGGACAGTTATATAAATTAAAATTGCAATTAAAGCTACGATCATGCCAATAAAAGCGTCATGGCGCAGTTCGGCGCCAACAACGGGACCTACTTTTTCAAATCCTATCACCTGCATATCGGCGTATTTTGCTTTTAGCGCGTCAATCAGCCTTGCTCTGGCGTCTTCCTCAACATCCTGAGTACGGATTATAAAAGCCGATTCTCCAAATTCCTGTATCATAGCATTTGACTGCAATACTTCGCCAACAACTTCCCGCACTTCGCCGACAGAAATATCACTTTCTTTGTTGAGTTGGACCTGAACGACATTTCCTCCTGTGAAGTCAATGCTCAGACTAAGACCATTTGCCATAAAAATAAGCAGACTTCCTACCACTACTATGGCGCCTATCATGATGAATAATTTACGATGTTTCATGAAGTCAAAATTAAATTTCATATTTGCTCACGCCCTTCCTTAACGCTTTACTGTGGCGGGTTTCGCCGATGGTTTGTTTTTTGTTAACAACTGCAGGATTGAGCGCGTTACTACAACATTGCAGAAAGTACTCGCCACTAAGCCTATTGAGAGGGTAACTCCGAAGCCCTTAACAGGGCCTGATCCAAAATAGAAAAGCACTATTCCGGCAATAAGCGTGGTTATGTTTGCGTCAAGTATAGTTACCAAAGCTTTACGGAACCCTGCGTCAAGCGCCGCAACCGGTGTTTTTCCTGTTTTTGCCTCTTCTTTGATACGCTCATATATTAAAATATTA
Organism: Synergistaceae bacterium; assembly: GCA_009776565.1. The sequence continues at coordinate 1,063 of WRNQ01000018.1, forward strand.
CCGTCAACCGCCATGCCAAGCGTAAGTACGATACCTGCAATGCCAGGAAGCGTAAGCGTAGCTCTAAAGAGCGCCATTCCCGCAAAAATGAGCAACATTGCAACAGCGAGCGCTATATTTGCCGCAAATCCGCGCAATAGATAGAAAAGAAACATGAAAATTAAAACCATCACTGCGCCTGCTATACCGGCTTCGACTCCTGATTTTATTGAGTCAGCGCCAAGAGACGGGCCAACCGACCGGTTTTCTGCAATCTCCACCGCTACCGGCAACGCGCCTGCCCGTAACATTATTGCAAGCCTGTTAGCTTCATCCGTCGAAAAATTGCCCGTTATCTGCGCTTCGCCTCCCGATATGCGTTCCTGGACTACAGGAGCGGAAAACGTTACCCCATCAAGAACTATGGCAATTTGTTTACCAATATTGTTCGAAGTTGCTGTATCAAAAAGCAATGCTCCGTCCGCATTGAACTTTAAAGACACTCCTATTCTGCCAATACTGTCATATTGAGGTCTTGCGTCAATCAGATCCCGGCCGCCGACAAGAAAAGGTCCAAGCAAGTAATAGCGGCTCGTTCCTGTTCTCTCGTTTGTAGGATCCGCAGCAGAAACTATACCTCCGGGAATGTCGGCAAGCCGCTTCTCAAATTCTTCTTTGGCATTTTCCGATAACTCAGCCGCAGCTCTCCAACGTTCCTGATACAGTGCAAACTGTTCGTCGCTATCGTAATTCTGACGCTGTGGCGGCGGCGGCGGCGGCTCGCTGCCCGAAATTACTTCCCTGAACTCAAGATTCGCGGTTTTGCCAATAAGCTCAAGCGCAGCTTGCGGGTCCTGTATCCCGGGAAGGTCCACTATTACTCTGTCTGTCCCGCTCCTTTGAATGAGAGGTTCAGCAACTCCATACTGGTCAACACGGTTGCGTATAACAGCTAAAAGCCTTTCTATACTATCCTCAGTTGCAGGATTATCCTCCGTTCCGACAGCTTGAAGAACTATATGAGCTCCGCCCCTGAGGTCAAGCCCAAGATTAAGCTTAAGGTTAAGCCTATCTTGAAAACTAATAATAACAATTGCAACAACCACAACAATTAAAACGCTCCAAAGGCGTATTTTGTCTCTTCTCACCATTTTATCAATACCCCTTCTTATTTATTCTCTGCCGGAGCGGCTGGCTTTGGCGCTTCCCGCTTGGTTGCAACAGCGGTTCTCAATATCCTGACCCGTACATCCTTTGCGATTTCTATCGTAAAACTATCATCGCGCACTTCCTGGACTGTGCCGAAAAATCCGCCGATGGTTATGACCTGATCGCCTTTTGTTATACTGGTTATAAGGTTATCTTGCTGCTTTTGGCGTTTTTTCTGAGGTCTGATTATAAAAAAGTAAAATATCACAATAAATATGGCAAGAGGAAATANTAAACTTCCCATTCCACCGCCACCCTCTGCACCGCCAGAAGCGCCTCCGCCTCCAAAGCCTCCGCAGGACGGGGCTTCCGCTTCAGCTGCCATTGCTGTAATTTCGCTGAAAATGATTGCCGCCCATACTGACACTGTTGCAGCCATCACCTTTGCTGCTTTTAGCATAAAAAAATCCTCTCCTTTTACTGTACTAATTTTTCTTCCCGCAAAAAACACAACGATTGATTATACCAAAATTTTCTAAGAGAATATCAAACGCTCGCGATTTAATATTCAATTTGTGCAAACTATTTGCGGGAGGCAGAACGGGGCGATTAAGGCATCTCCCCAACAGGGGCCGTCACACGCAGGGCGCCGCCCCTGCAATGTCCTGCAAAATTGCAGAGATTATTTCAATTAACCGAAAAAGTAGTGACAGGTTTATTTTGAATTCCGGGTTAGCATTCAATACGTTAGATTACGACTCGTTATATTATATTTCTGAGTGTGAGGGGGTGTGAGCATTGACAAATACATTAGTCGAACCGGAAGAAAAAAACTATGAGTATTATGACAAAGGATATGGATTGCGGAAACATCCAAGAATTCTATCAACGCTACAAATTGAGCTGACTTATACGGAAAATCAGGAAACATTAACATTTAAATGCGAATCGAAAGACATCAGCGCTCAGGGGATGTTTCTAAAATTTGTCGCGCCCCACGAAGAATTACATTCTTTAGTCGGCAAGCCTGTGGAAATGTGTTTAGTCAATCAAAAACCAATATCGGAGAAACATATAATAACAGGAAAATTTGCGTGGGCGTCAAAACCTGTTAAAAATCCTGCGGACGGACATTATTATATCTTTTGCGGAGTCCAATTTGACAGTGAATTGCCGCTGTCAGTTCAATTGGAACAAATGGCAATAAGCGCTCATAACACTTTGGAAAAACTTGTAGCGTCTTACAAGAAGAATTTGGATAAAAAGCTGCGCGACCCGCTAAAACAATTATCAGATGTTTGGGTTCAAATAAGAAGCAATATATCTGAGATTGCTTTTATGGATTGTGTTTTCTGGTATTATTTTGCTCCTCAGGACGTATTTATCAAAAATTCAATGTATTTGAATCAGGAGAACTCCGTACTATACCGACTCAAAAAAGATCCCAACATTCGTGGCAACCTTATGGAACATTACATTCCAATATTAGAGTCGGAATTAGTTAAGCGGGTTTTTCTCCCCGAGGCAAATGAAAAAATATTGCCTCATGAAGAGCGCCTCCTGTCCGAATGGCTTTTTCCGTTGTTCGACAATGACGAATTTCTTGGATTGGCGCAATTTAAATTTCAACAGGAAATATCCCATTTATTTAGTATAGACAAGATATTCTGGTTCTGCGCGCAAATCGGGAATTTTATTTCCAGCATTATTGAATCGGAAGAACAGAAACGCGATAATAATTATACCGAATTGTTGTCCCATATTATTAAACTCTGTAAACCTCAAAGCGAAAAGAGAGAACAATATGGATTTTATGAAAAAATAATAACAAAATTCTCAGAATTAATGGGAGAAGTNCCATCCTTTNTGTATCTTTTTTCGGAAATATTTTCCGCAGAAGAGCTTGGCGAATTTGCCAATGCCGTTAAACTATCCGCAGTTAAAAATGTAAAGGATATTCACAGAATCAATACGCCCAAAGTGCGTATTGTAGGAAAAGACGCGCCTGGTTGCTGCCCGATGTCTTTGCTTGAAAATCACAATCCGCATTTTTGCGAATATAATTGTTCTCAGGATAAGCGTTCGCGCATGTACTGTATTCCTCTTCATAGCAATAACACGGAAGACGCCTCGGATCAAACTCAAAACGAACTCATTGCAACAGCATGTTTTGCTGTTTCACAAAATTTTAATCCTACAAAAAGGCTTGTGCGGCGCATAAATGAAGTATCCCGGACTTCATCCCTCTTTATCCAGCTTTGCCTCCGCCTTAATTAGTTATCAGTAATCAGTTATCAGTTATCAGTAAAAGACAAAGACAAAAGACAAAAGACAAAAACAAAAAATGACAAAAAAAGAGGAGAACGTTATTCTCCCCCATACCTCTGCGGCTTCTTTCACACAATTCATCTCACCGCATATAGAGGCGGGAGACTCCTTGCTAAGGTCTGCTAAAATCAATTCAGTTCAAAGATTCGGTATTCCAGACGACCTTATTCTTGCCTCCTCTTTTTGCTTCATAAAGCATTTTATCAGCCATACCAATCAATGTTTTAAACTCATCTTCTTTTTTTGGAATGATTGAAGCTCCTCCGGCACTGACAGTTACAACCGAAGAAACTGTTGATCGTTCATGAGGTATTGCAAGCGCCTCAATTTCCCAACAAACCTTTTGTAATAACATCTCCCCGCCTTCACTTGAAGTATTCGGCAATAAAACAACGAATTCCTCTCCCCCATAACGGGCAGTAAAGTCTGTTTTGCGGCTGAAAGAATTTAAAATTTTATTTGCAATTACCTTTAGAACTTCGTCTCCTTCAAGGTGCCCATAATGATCATTGTAATTTTTAAAATCATCTATATCAACAAAGGCAATAGACAACAAAGTCTGATCTCTTTGAGCTCTGGTCCATTCAATCTCGGAACGCATATCCAGACTTCGTCTGTTATTGATATTCGTAAGAGCATCAGTAAGAGCAATATTTTCTATTGTTTTTCTCATTAAAAACAGATCAACCTGGTTCTTTACTCTCGCTTTTACTACTCCCGGAGAAAAAGGTTTGTATATATAATCAGATGCTCCAAGCTTTAACCCTATCTCTTCATGCTCGGGATCATTGAGTGAAGTGATGAATATCACAGGAATAGATTCAGTTTCAGCCGTATTTTTAAGCGTTTCTAACGCTTCAAACCCGTCCACGACCGGCATTACTACATCAAGCAATATTAAAGTCGGGGAATACTCCTTTGCAAGCCTGAGAGTGTCGCGCCCATCTCTTGAAACTTTAATCTCATATTCACTTTTAAGCGTTTCTTCCAGAGTTCTAAGGCTAATCATATTGTCATCGATTATCAAAATCTTCTCCATTTACGCGCACCTGCTTTTTGCATGTATTTTCATTATACAAAAACAATAAATGAGCCGCTTAAAATCTATCCTCTTTTTACTCACCCCGTACTATCTCCTTAATTTTCATAAGGCGGCTGAGAGTGCTTCGTTCCTGCTCATCCAGTTTCATCGAAATATACCTTATAGTCTCCGTGAGGTTTGGGATCATTACATATTCAAGCGCATTCACACGTCTGCGGGTTCGCTCTATCTCCACCGCCATAAGACGTATTGCTTTTTCTTTTGCGGCAAGAGACAGAAGGCGCGGTATAAGTTTAGAGAAATGTTCGATGGCGACATCAAGAGTTCCCGACGTCAGAGCAAATCCGTAATTTATGGGGTTACCTACCTGATGAACATCATACTCAGGAACAGATACGCTCATGACGTTACGCCACGAAACAGAAAGCGAACTCTTCGATCCCGGAATCATAAGAGCCTGTTCAAGCATTGCAGGAAGCGTTTGCGCGCGCGACAGAAGAAAACTTGCATTACATTCCGCAAGTTCTTTTTCCACCTCTTCACGAAGTTGCCTGCCTTCACGCGCGCGCTCAAGGAATGCTTTTATTAGAGCATCCTGTTTGTCTTTGAGCATTTTATGTCCACGAACCGCAGCTACAAGCCTCTTTTTNAGGCGTGACATCTCCATCCGGTTCGGATTAATATTAAGACGCGCCATTTACATTCGCTCCCTCAATCAGCTTTTTTGATGCGCGGCATAAGATACTTTTCTATATACTCGTCACGTATACGTTTAAGTTCCTTAACCGGTATCATAGTAAGCAGTTCCCATCCAAACTCAAGAGTTTCAGCAACAGTACGATTTTCATATTCTCCCTGTCTGACATATCTGTCCTCAAACTCCGAAGAAAACGCCGCGAAAGCTTTATCTTCCTCAGTAAGCGCGCCCTCTCCAAGTATTATCGCAAGTTCTTTGGCGTCTTTTCCGCGCGCGTAAGCCGCAAAAAGCTGGTTCATAAGGTCGGCGTGATCCTCTCTGGTCTTGCCTTTCCCTATTCCTTTATCCTTAAGACGCGAAAGCGAAGGCATAACGTCTACCGGCGGATATATGCCCTTCCGGTGNAACCCNCTGCTCAAAATTATTTGTCCTTCGGTTATNTATCCGGTAAGGTCGGGAATTGGGTGGGTCTTATCATCTTCAGGCATAGTGAGAATGGGAATCTGGGTTATTGAACCCATGCGCCCCTTCAGACGTCCAGCGCGCTCATACATTGTGGCAAGGTCGGTGTAAAGGTATCCGGGGTATCCTCTGCGTCCGGGAACTTCCTTACGTGCGGCTGAAATTTCGCGCAAAGCTTCGCAATAGTTTGTGAGGTCGGTCAAAATCACGACGACATGGATGCCATGCTCAAACGCAAGATACTCGGCAGCCGTAAGAGCAAGGCGCGGAGTTGTAATACGCTCAATAGCAGGGTCATCGGCCAGGTTGACAAACATTACGGTGCGCTCAAGCGCGCCTGTTTTACGAAAATCTTCCATGAAGAACGAAGCTTCTTCAAAGGTTATTCCCATAGCAGCAAAAACTACCGCAAAATCGGCGTGGCCGCTTATGACAGTCGCCTGACGGGCTATTTGCGCAGCCATCCGGTTATGAGGAAGTCCGCTTCCTGAAAATATCGGCAGTTTCTGACCGCGAACCATCGGGTTCATTCCATCGATTGTCGATATACCGGTTTGAATAAATTCGGACGGGTAATCGCGGGAGTAGGGATTCATGGGGACGCCGTTAATGTCAAGGCGCGTTTCCGAGATTATCGGCGCGCCTCCGTCTATTGGAGCGCCGCGACCGTTAAAAACCCGTCCGAGCATGTCGCGCGCAACAGGAATTGATAGCGTTTTTCCAATAAAACGGACTTTTGTCGAGTCGATGTCTATTCCGGAAGTTCCTTCAAATACCTGAACAAGCGCGCGGTCCGATTCTATTTCCAATACTCGTCCTCTACGTATATCACCATTTCCGAGTTGAATTTCCACCAATTCGTCGAACATCACTGAAGTTGTTTTTTCCACCATAATAAGCGGACCGGCCAACTCCGAAAGCGTTTGATACTCCTTGGGCAACATGTTTTTAAGCGGCATTGCTTTCACCTCCAACAGTGAACAGGTCATTTATTTCTTTTTTGATTTGATCCTCTATTTTGTCAATATCGGAGATGTTCTTTTCCTCAAGATATCGCATACGAGCAATTGTTTCGCGTATAGGAAGGTTAAACAGCTTATTGATGAGAGCGCCTTTTTTCAATGCTTCCATGCCAAGATTGTGGAATTTTATTATTGTACGCAGCATTTTGAACTGTTTATCCATGGACGCATATGTATCAATCTCATGGAAAGCGTTCTGATGCAGGAAATCCTCTCTGATGGACTTTGCGGTTTCGAGCACCATACGTTCTTCGCGCGATAACGAGTCAATACCTACGAGACGCACAACTTCGTTAAGCTTATCCTCTTCCTCAAGAAGCGTCATTGCTTCTACACGCAGACCGCTCCATTCGTCATCAAATTTTGCGTTCCAGAATTCATCCATCTTTTCTGTGTAAAGAGAATAACTCAATAGCCAATTTATAGCCGGAAAATGTCTCTGATACGCTAAATTTGCGTCCAGTCCCCAGAATACTTTTGCTACGCGCAAAGTATTTTGGCTTACCGGTTCCGATAAGTCTCCGCCCGGAGGCGAAACGGCGCCTATTGCACTGACGGAACCTTCGCGCCCATCCTTCCCAAGAACAACGCACCTGCCGGCTCGCTCATAGAACGATGCGACGCGGGTCCCCAGGTAAGCGGGGTAACCTTCCTCCCCCGGCATTTCTTCCAGCCTTCCGGACATCTCGCGCAAAGCTTCCGCCCAGCGGCTTGTCGAGTCGGCCATCAGAGCGACCGAATATCCCATATCTCTGTAATACTCGGCTATGGTTATTCCCGTATATATGCTGGCTTCACGCGCAGCCACAGGCATATTTGAAGTATTTGCTATCAGTACGGTGCGTTTCATAAGAGGATGACCGGTCTGCGGGTCGTCCAGTTCCGGGAATTCAATGAGAACGTCCGTCATCTCGTTTCCTCGTTCTCCGCAACCCACATACACAATTATCTGCGCTTGAGCCCATTTCGCCAGTTGGTGCTGAACCACAGTCTTGCCGGAGCCGAACGGACCGGGCACGCACGCCGTCCCTCCCATGGCTATCGGGAAGAATGTATCTATAATTCTTTGCCCCGTTGTAAGAGGCATATCCGGAGGAAGGCGCTTTGCTACCGGACGTCCGATACGGACAGGCCATCTTTGGATCATCTGGATTTTGTGAGTTTGCCCGTCATTCCCCTCTATTGCCGCTATAGTTTCCTCAACTGTGTATTCCCCTGACTTTATTTCCTTTATTACCCCATCCGCACCTTTGGGAACCATTATCCTGTGTTCAACAACAACGGTTTCCTGGACAACTCCCAGAATATCGCCGGGAATCACTTTATCGCCCGCTTTTACTTTGGGGCTGAATTTCCATTTCTTCTCGCGGTTTATGCTTGGAACATTTATTCCTCGCGTAATATACGGGCTTTTTGCAGCTTCTTCGATGAGTTCAAGAGGTCGTTGCACTCCGTCATAAAACTGCTCTATCATCCCGGGACCTAATTCAACGCAAAGCGGCAGACCGGTTCCTATAACCGGCTCCCCAGGCATCAATCCCGAAGTCTCCTCATAAGCTTGAATTGACGCTGTGTCGCCTTTTAATTCTATTATTTCGCCGACCAGCCCCATATCTCCTATTCGAACGACATCGTACATGCTGGCGCCCAACATTCCCTTTGCTACCACGAGAGGACCTGAGATCCTTTCAATTACCCCTTTTACCGTTTTTTCTGCGGCCACAATCTATCGCCTCCAGATAATTATTTTTTTAATCACTTAACAGCGAATATATCCATACCAACAGCTTTTTCAACGCTGCTGCGTATGGCTTCAATTCCCGCCCCTTTTGAGCCGCGTATGCCCGGTATGGGAACAGCGCTCACATTCCAATTATCGTTTATATCTTCAATTTTTTTCTTGAAGTTTATGAATAAATCCTCCTGTATGAAAACTACAGCGTAATTTTCAGCCGCCAATTTTTCGAGAAGCTCGGGGAATTTTTCGTACTCATCTTTCGGCAACACTACAGGTTTTATTCCTACAGCCTGAAACGGAAGCACCATCTCGTAATCTCCGATCGCCGCCATTGGCAAGTTTGCTTTATCCGACATGACGCAGCAACCTCCTTGCTGTTTCTCTATCCGTACCGTTTGCTACGGCAATAAGAGCTATTCGTAAGTTCCTGGCTTCGTTCTCTTTGGTACAAAGGTAATAAAGTACGTTGGCCGGAGAAAAAGTGTCATATTTAGCGCTGCTGAGTATTTTTACCGAAAACTCGTCCAAAGACCGCTCCATATCAATTATCGTACTTTCTATGTCCGTTGACTCCTGAATTGACGAAAAAACGCCGCTCAGATTGCTTGCCGAAAGAAAGCGACCCCATCCTTCCACAGGCTCGGATAATATCTGAACAAAACGTTCGGGTGAAACGTTTCCGCCTTTGTGAATATACTTTAAAGCTTCCGTTGTTTCGGCGCCAATCCTTTTAAGTCTGTACAACGTGCGGAGATTTTCAGCGTCAATTTTTATCCTTACCCACTCCGAAACATGCGGCATTTCAAGAGATTCCGCCTTTTTCCTCATCACCTTAAAGAGCGCCGCGTCAAGCACCAGCTCCGTTTCCTGAAGATTATGCGACTCTTCCCACTTTGCAAGACATTTTGGAATGGCAAGGTCGAGCAAATGAGGTAAAAGTTTGTAATCTTCGCCCTCAATAGCAAGGATCAAATCGTCAGCCGGAATGCTCCCCAGATTGGAAAGAAGGTGATAAGAACGCTCTCCTCCTTCTTTTACCTGAATATGGTTTTTTATAAGAGCCTTGACATTGTGATAATCGTAAGGTAAACGGCAAAGCGCAACTAAATCCGAATCGGGGACAAAAGATGTAATCTCATTGTAACAATTCAGCAATTCATTCTCCAAAAGCATGTCAAAATCTGACGGTGACTTCATATCGCCAAGACCGTGGGAATAAGAAGTTTCACCCAAAATTTTCAGCGCGCCTTCTAATTCTTCACAATCAATTATGCGCTGTAGAACTCCATCGTCTATCAGGCGGTTCTCCATCGCCCGGAGGCGGGAAACCACGTATACATATCCTGACGGGTGGTCCCGGTTAATGCCTGCCAACCGCCTCACCTCCCGGGTCCTTGCGACCTGGTTTAGCAGGAGCTTCCTGTGGTTTCGGTACAGTCTTCCCAAATAATTTCGTTACAACATCCGTTTCAATATCGTCGCGAATCGCTTTTACCAGCATTTCAAACGAACAGTTTGTGTCTATTCTTTCATTCTTCAGGACAAACCCGCCGCTTATCGGCAGCCTTTCGCCCGAAAGCGAAATCTGGGTGTTGTTTTTGGTATTGTAATCATTCAGCCAATCTTGAGTGATTTTCTTCTCGCTGCTGCCGATAAACATAACTTCTTTGCCGGTTTCAACAGCTTTTTCGAGAAGCTTGCGAACAAAGGCAAGATAACGATCATCCGGCAGGTCGGCAAGAACAGAAACCGCCCCTTCAAAAGATTTTCCTATAAGATTTTGTTTTGTCCCAAGTTGAATACGGGCAACATCAAGATTTGCCACTATCTCTCGCCTGCGGAGTATCTCTGGGCGTTCTTTTTCAAAGCGTTCAGAATACAGTTTTTTTGTTTCTTCCACTTTTGTTGCTGTTTCTTCCTTCAAGCGGGCTGTTTCATTTTCTGCTTTTGCAAGAATGCTCTTTATTTCTTCCTGAGCCTCCGCTTCGATTTTTTTCTTTACTTTATCGGAGAGTCCCATAATGTCTGCACCTATAGTTGTATGAACGTAAGCATGATTATGCTCGTAAGCAGGGAAATGACAGCGTAGGTTTCAACCATCGCCGGAAGGACTATTGCCTTACCTAATTCCTCCGGCCTTTTTGCAATCATTTGAATGCTTGCAGCTGAAGTTTTCCCCTGCGCTATTGCCGAAAGCCAGCCGCCAAGCGCCATTGGAAGGCACGCCGCAAAAATTGCAAGTCCCTGCACCCATGTAACGTTAACGCTTTCTCCGCCAACAAGACCGATTTTTCCCAACACAATGAATGTGGTTATCAGTCCATAAATTCCCTGTGTTCCCGGAAGAGCCTGAAGCAGAAGGCAAAGTCCAAACTTGTCCGGCTGCTCTGTCATAACTCCGGCTGCGCTCTCACCCGCTATTCCTATCCCAATAGCCGATCCCGACCCTGAAAGACCGGCTGCAAGGGCTGCGCCTATAAGTGACAACGAAATTCCTAAAAATTCCATATCTGAAAAACACTCCCTTCAAAGTTAAAAAAATTACTTTTCCGATATATTCACATATTTTGCGTTGCAGGAGAGCGGGTTGAACTCCCTTCCTCCGCCGGAATAAAACTTGTTGAAAAATTCTACATATTGCAGGCGCAACGAATGAACGAAAGCGCCAAGGACATTGATTGCCAAATTGAAGATATGCCCGCCTACCACTATTACGATAGCAATAAGCCAGCCCACGTAGGGAATACCGACCACAAGCCCTCCAAGCATGTTGATTACCATTGCTATCGCTGCTGAAGCAAGACCAAGCGCAAGAAGCCGACTGTAGCTCAATATGTCTCCAAGCCACGAGGTTGCGCCGTAAATAGCTAAAAATCCTGCTACGATTTTTGAAAAAATATTCTTTTTTTCCAACCCGGCATGCCACATTATCACGAGCGCCCCAAAAACAGTTATACCCTGAAAAACCCCCATGAGTATGCGCGGCAGCGTTCCCGTTGAACATCCGGCTATTAAGATTATTCCGCTTAGGAAAACAAGCCACGCAGCTTTATCAAAAAGCGCATCGACGTAATTCTCCTCCGCCCAAAGCTCTTTGAACGCCAGAATCATGCCGTAGAATAAATGAATAACCCCAAACGCCAGCGATATTCCCAAAACCAACATTATGTTCTGCATTGGATCAAGCAACATAAAGGTTTCGCGAACAGCGTTCAGAGGTCTGAGGAACGGAACAACGGCAAACAGATCCCCAAAGAAACTTCCTGTGATTGCTCCATATACAAAAGTAGATACCGAAACAAACAGGAAAAGTTTTAAAAACTCTTTTATACCAACCGGTATCTTTTTATATTTTCTGAAAACAAAGAAAAGCAATCCCGCCATGACAACCGCATATCCCGCGTCGCCAAGGCACATTCCAAAAAATATAAAAAAGAAAGGAGCAATTTTAGGAGTTGGGTCAACTGCTCCATATTTGGGGGGTGAATAAAGTTTTGTCAGAGCCTCAAAAGGTAAGTTCCATTTTGTATTATTCATCAACGACGGAACATTGTCGTCCTTTGAAGGATCCGTCGCTTCGATAGAATAAAATCCAAGAGGTTCAAGCTTTGCTTCTATATCCTTCAAGCCTGATTCGGGAATCCAAAAACGCGTCAAGATAACGCTGTCAGTGAATTCGCCGCTTGCAAACGCAGAAGCTCGCTCTTTAAGTATGCTCCAATGATCCACAAGTTTTCTGAAGATGTCAACATGCTCGTTGGCATATTTTACAACTTTCTCGTGTATAGACTTCTCCTCTTCACGTAATTTATTCTGCTTTTCCAAAAATTGCGCTATTTGCTCCGAAACGCTCCGCCGCATATCATCTTTTCGAAAATCAAGCTCGGATATCGTAAAATTGTTTTTCGAACCGATTTCCATAACTTCGTTTTCACGTTCAGACGCGTACATCAGTACAGCCCAGACATCCCTATCCTTTTTCCCGGGAGGCGCAAGATAAATCTCACAATCGTCCCCCACTTCTTTCAGGAGACTATCTTTCCACACTTCCGACTGGACTGTCGGCAAACTTCCGGTTATTGCCCGAAGCCTTCCAACTGAACCAAAAATATTCAGATCATATGGAAAACCCGTCAAATTGCCAAGTATTGTCTTCATATTGTCCAAATGAGACATTTCTATTCTTATTGAAGACAGTTTTCTTTCGTAGCCCCGTACCATTTCTGATTCTTCGGTGATATTGCATTTGCTTGCCATTTCAGCAAGCTCAAAAAGTGAATTGCCGGGTCTTTCCCCTAAAGCCCTTGCAATTCCTGACACAGGGTCATTATAATATGGTTCTAAAAAACGTAATAAGAAACGTAATTCTGAAAGCTTGTTGTCACATTCTGAAACTTTTGCAGCTGCGGAAGATTTTGCTTTTGTTGCCGCAGCAGAGGTTTTGTCGTTCTCTTCATTTCCCGGAATTATTTCACAAACACCTGAACTTTGAAGCGTAAGCAGCACTTCATCCTGTATCGAATTGTGATAATAAAGAACCGCTTTTTTCAGCTTAGCTACTGGCATATCTAATCATCACCTCTTCCGCTATTGCCTTTGCCGCATCTGAAATCTTGCCCAGGTTAGAATCAAAAAAAGTCTTCGCCGCCGCTTCTCCTTTTGATACCAATTCAACAGCTTTAGCTTCAGCTTCTTTTTCCGAACTTGCAATTTTTGCTCTAAAATCACGCACAGCCGCCTGGCGAGCTTCTTTGATTTTATTTTCGGAACTTGAAATAGCTTCATTTAGCTTATGGGCGGCTTCAGCTTTTGCTTCTTTGATTTTCAGCGCAACACTTAATTCTGCTGCTTTTATTTCGTCGACAAGATTATCTGACATCCTGTCTTCACCCCCTTTCAAGCAATACAGATTTTTTTGAATATAACATTATTTTAATGATTTTAGCATAATATTGTTATTTATCGTTTGATAAAACGCTAAACTTTATAGGTTCGGCGCTAGATTCTTTCATTATCTTAAATCAAGGATTTGCTCACTTTTGACTTCAATTGTAGCCACGTCTACTTTTGTTGAGGCAGTACGCCCTGTGGCATCCATAACGGAGATATTATGTTCCCCGGGTGAGAGCGCGCAAAATATCGGAAGCGAAGGGATACTATCTTCGGTGAATAGCCCGTCAACGAACCAGTAAAGGCGCTCGTATCCTCCTTCAGCCCGGAATGGAATTTTTTGCCGTTCCCTTGAAGCAGATGAAATTATATATCTCCCGCCCGATACAGGAGAGACAATTTCCAGTGTGGAACGTTGCATTATTTTATTGCCGGACGATCTTTGAGTCATGAAATCCAACTCGGGGGGGAGCGTGGTAATGCTATTGCCATCTATCACCGAATGCAGATCGCAAGGCAGAATATTGGTAACGTTCTTTATTATCCATTCGTTTCGGGTTGAAGGGCAAGCGTTAACAGGAGGTTTGCCCGACAATGAACAGAGTTTTCTCTGTTCCAGCATGGAAGGAACTTCGTACCACGTATTGCCCGTTGTTGATGAAGAAATAAGCCTTAGCGTTTTAAAAGCCGCAGGCGCCGCAATATTCAGACCTATCAGCTCGTCAAAGCCCAATCCGCTTGGGTCCCCAAACCATACGGCAATTGTAAACTGCGGGGTCCATGCGACAGTCCAGGCATCCCGGAGTCCGTATGACGTCCCCGTTTTGAAAGCAACCTTCCTGCCATCCAACAGCAGGTATTCGCGCATAATAAAAGACAATCGTCTTGTATCGCTTAATATATCGGAAATAAGCCAGGCGGATTCAGGAGAGAATATTTGTTTTAAAACAGAATCATTCCCATTATTCATAGATGGAATGAACCTCTGTCCGTAAAACTTTTCACCCCCGTCCGCAATGACCGAATAAGCCTCCAGCATCTCCGAGAGCCGTATATCGCAGCCTCCAAGTATCAGCGAATCTCCATAATAACTTGAACTGTTTGTAAGAGAAACGAGTCCGGAGTTGCGCATCAATTCAAGGACTCTTTCCTGATTGGCAAGCCGGAGAACTCTAACCGAGGGAGCGTTCAGAGAATCTGCCAGAGCTACTCTTGCAGAGACTGCCCCGCGATATGTCAAATCAAAGTTTCTGGGGGCTCTTCCGGAAAAAGCTATTGGGGTATCGGATAAAAGTGAGCCCGGAGTAATTTTCCCCGCGTCAAAGGCGGCAATAAACGCAAAAGGTTTAAGCGCGGAACCGGGCGAGCGAAGAGCCAACCCGCAATCTACCCATGAACCAGGAACAGTTTCTTCAAAGTTTCTTACGCCTGCATCGAACCTCGCATTTCCAACCCACCCCACAAGCTGCTTTGTGCTGTTATCAATTATTCCCGCTGAAGCGGTTATATTTTGAGGCAAAGTTACAAGGGCGCCCTGCAGGGTATTTTCAAGCGCGGTTTGAATATTAAGGTCGAGCCCGGAATCTATCCTCCCATATACAGATTTATCCTGAGACGACAAAGAATTTAGTTCCGAAAGCAGCCTTTGCGAATAATGATATGCCCNGAACGGTAAAGAGCGTTTGATAGCAGGGATTTTCTCATGGCGCGCGTAATTTGCTTCTTCTTCGCTCAATACGCCAACTTTCACAAGCTGTGCAATAACGGCGTTACGCCTTTGAAGCGCGTTTTCNGGGCTGATATCCGGGCGGTAGCGGGTTGGAGCTTTCAACATGCCNATGAGCAAACAAGCTTCCCCCGGCGAGGTCAATGCTGCGCGCTTCCCAAAATAAATGCGCGAGGCCGCCTCAACTCCTCGTATGTTGCCTCCGAACGGCGCGCGGTTGAGATAATCCTCGAGAATTTTCTCCTTTGGTAGCTCTGCGTCCAGTTTAACAGCTTGGNTGAACTCTATNAGNTTAGTGTGTAAATTTCTGTTCCTCGTACGCTTATCTGTTATCGAGAGCCTCACTAATTGACTTGTTATAGTGGAAGCGCCAGAAACTATTTTTAGCGCTCTCAAATTCTGCCAGGCTGCGCGCCCGACGCTCAATATATCTATACCGGAATGCGAATAAAAACGTTTATCCTCAATTCCTACAGCTACTATAGGCAGCCATTTTCCCATCTGTTCAAGCGGTATTGGAATCGACCACTCCGACTGCGGGGAGAGCCGGGCATAAAACAGCGACCCGTTGCGGTCATAAATCGACGGGGAAGATATAGAATAAACTTCCGTCACTTCATCCAACGGAAGCGGAACGCTTTTCCAAAACCAAAAAGCTGCAATAAAGAGAATTGTAACAATTGTTGTGAATACTAAAATTAGTTTTTTCTTCATTTTACTGTTAAGTCTTTCTTTAAAGTTTCCATAATAATTATATTAACATGATTCGGCAAAAAATATTAAAAAACATTGGTTGTATGGACGACCGATATCGCGTTTGACGGCCACGTAGGGGACGATGCCTTCATCGTCCCGTTCTGATAACCGGAACGCCCTCGTCAGGGGAACCGCCCGTTTTTATAAACCAAGGCCATCGCTACATTTAACCGCAGGGTTGGCGGGCGATCCCGCCCGCGCTCCCAAACATAACCATCGCACATCAGAACCGTAGGGAAGCATGCATTTTGGGGTGTATTTTTGGATTTGTTTTTTAGTATTCCGGTATGTATTCATTCAAAATATTTTCTTGTCAATTGGGGTGTTATCCATAACAAAACACTCCGGTTATTATCATGTTGGTTTAATCAGTTTGACTCGTTGTCAAATATCAACCGGAGGGATAAAGAAAATGTCGATAATTATTACAAATAAACCTGTAAGTAAATTGAGATCTGTTATAGGAATAATTGTTCTAGTGTTGCTTGCAATAGTGTTTCTGTCTCAAATAACAGCATATATAATTAAACAGAGCCCTATAAGAGCTACGGAAGAACTGCTATCCGTAACGCGCAGAGCTAGTACGGAAGATAAGAAAATATTCAGCCTTATACAGAAAGGGGCCAATGTCAATATCGCTGATGTACAACGATTTACACCATTGATGTTAGTTGCTCAGAAAAACTCAAATCCCAAAATTCTGCGAATCTTGATTGAAAATGGCGCAAACGTTAACGCTGTCAACATAACTGGAAATACTTCATTGATGTTAGCTGCCATGGAAAACACAAATCCTGAATTCTTGCGAATCCTGATTGAAAATGGCGCCAATGTAAACTCCGCTGACAAAACCGGAAATACTCCATTGTTGTTGGCTGCTCAGAAAAACTCAAATCCCGAAATTCTGCGAATCCTGATTGAAAATGGCGCAAATGTCAACGCCGCTAACATATACAAATATACTCCATTGTTGTTGGCTGCAAAGGAAAACTCAATCCCTGACGTTATACGAATCCTGATTGAAAATGGCGCAGACGTAAACGCTGTTGACAAAAACGGAAATACTCCATTGTTGTTGGCTGCTCAGAAAAACTCAAATCCCGAAATTCTGCGAAT
>WRNQ01000019.1 GCA_009776565.1 Synergistaceae bacterium
CCAGATCTTCCTCCCCCGCCGCCCAGACTCCCGCCGCCAGATCTTCCTCCCCCGCTGCTTCCTCCGCTTCGCGCCATTTAATCAGCCCCTTTTTATTAAGCATATATACGTTGAAGTCATATTTTTAAACATTATGCTCCCAAAACAATTAGAATAGCAAGCGTTTCTCCTGCAAAACAAATGATTGACAAGCCACTTATCGGCATATAGTATAATCATGTTTTAAACACTTAGTATAGAGGAAGAGAGCTGAAACCATTGTAAAATATCGGTTTCAGCTCTCTCAAGATTCAAAATAAATGTAGCGCGGGACAGGTTTGTTAAAATATTTAATTGCGCTTCCCACATAATTACCACGCATACGCAGTGAGCCACGATTGATCGGCAGTTGCCTCGGCGCTATTGACTGTGCGTCCCGCTCTTGTTGTGCGATGTCTCACGCCAGCGCCCTTCCTTTTCGCACTTAGCGCGTTATCTTTTTGATCGTCCCGTTCAATTCCTTTGGCTCACAATTTTTTTTGTCAAGGCAAAGGCCAAAGGCCCCGTTTAAAGCCGCGCACACCTTACTTGCCTTGTAAGCGGTCGTGTAGTATATGTCTTCAATATTTACGACGTTCATGTTCTGTAATGTCTGCAGGATGTTTAAGGTGGCAAAGTGCTCGCCGTACAAGTCCAATTTTATCTCCAACAAGCGGTGGATCAGCAGCGCCGTATAACATACCACGAAATGCGTTACGATCTTTTTCCTGTTCCGCAGGAATACCGGCCTTGCGTTAAAATTCGTCTTCAGTATGCGGAAGCAGTCTTCTATTTTATATCGGCCTTCGTTGATGCCCAATATACGCCTTATGTACCCGTTTAAATTTGTGGCAATATAGCAACACGCTGGTGTTTCTCATGACGATGTTGCCGCTGTGTTCAAACAGGTGCTCCAAGTAGCTTTCGTAGTTATCATTTATAGCGGGAGGACATGGCAATAGTTGAATCTAGATTCGGCACATTATGCTACGGATGCAAGCATAAGGAGAAAATGTCCTGCGGCGGCTGTGTTCACATCGACAAACTTTTTTGACCTGTGCATCACCAGTAAATGTAAAAAGAGAGTCGCATCACACTTTAGAGTATATATGTGAAAATAACTTTAAATTATTTCTGAATTATTGTGGTTTTCAAATATTTATGATATAAGAGAACAGAAAAACAATTATATCAAAGGGGATGACGACTGCCATGAATTTGCCAAGTTACGATATTGCTATATCATACGCAAGTGAAGACAAAAGTATCGTTGATAGTGTATACCACTATTTACGCGGCGCCGGGTTTTCGGTCTTTTACGCTCCGGAATGTCAAGATGTTTTAGTCGGCGAACATCAGGATGTAATCTTTTCTCGGCTGTTTTCAGAGGAAGAACTCTATGCGGTTCTTTTCGTTTCTCAGGATTATATTAGCAAACCTGTACCTATGAAAGAAGCAAGCATATGCTTAACAAGCCAACGCTGTTCACATGTTATTCCAGTATACCTGGACGGAACTGAGTTGACCGGTTTAGACCCGGCAATCAACTATTTTCGATCAAACGAAGCTAGAGTAATAGCCCAGATGATCACTCAACGGGTTAAGTTAAATAAAAATCTAAAACAGGAACCCCCTGTTAGAGCTGTTCAACAACAAGAGAAAGCTTCTGTTTCTAAGACCATAAATGTGCATGGAAATAATACTACAATAGCCGACAATATTACTACTACTAATTATACCATTAAGGTGTGACGAGAGAGGTAATAAAGCATGCTGGATTATTTCAGCGCAAAAAACGATAAAATAAATAGCATTGACGATGGTAATAATGGCGAATCATCTCAGTCAGAAACCGCAACCGACACATTTCAATATCAGCCGCAGGAATCTCGGGGGGCTGGGAGATCTCGGGGATATGGAGAATCTCGGGGGGCTGGAGATTCTCAGGAATCCAGGGAAACTCAGGAAACACAGGAAACACAGGAACCTGGCGAGGAGCATTCACAAGCTAACCCATCATATGATAAGCAACGTATTAAGGATGAAAAAATAAATTATTATAAAAATACATCCGTCAATGGAAACCAAACACAAGTAGCCGATAATGTGAATAACACTTATTTCAATTTTAGTTCAAACATTGATTTTGAAGAGGTAGTAAAAAGGGTTATCGGCGTGGCGCCAATAGTTGCCAAAGAAAGCTTTGCTTTGCATGACCCAACCCAATTTGCCGCCTTTGGAGAACAATTCAAGGATAGTATCCATTTTGCGTATGCGATTTCGTTGAGCGTATTCAATTACATTCTGATCCGACAGGCGGACAACCTTATAAAAAGCCTAATGAATCATCTGCCTGTTATTGCAGACGAGGAGGGACGCGAGCGAGCTGATCGCAATACTCCATATCTCTCACTTCACAATGTGATGGGCGTCATTGGAGGGTGTGAGTTTGATACGCCGTATGGTTTGGCAATTGGGTTTTCAGAAAACACCTCCGGAGTTCTAAACAATATTTGGCGCCAATTTCCCTCACTTCGAGATCCCATAGTCATTTGGCTAATAGATATCTATTACACTCATAAAAGCGGAACAGAATTCGAAAACAGACAGATACTTAATGCTTTTGTCAAACTCATTATGCTGGATTTTGAAGATGCAAAAAGTAGGCTGTTTTTCCGATTGATTAGTGATCCTGGCAATGTTTGGTTTATTTCGGCGGTCAGTTTGGAAATCTACAAGGACAGCGCTCTCCATGAGGAAATGGATAAACTTCTGTATCAGTGGGCGAAATCCGCCGATGATTATCTATGGGTAATACCATGTTTAGTATATTCTTTTACCATTTATGAGCAAGTGTATGAGAACAAGTTATATGATGTTCTTTATCCGCAGTTTAAGAGATCGAGTTTGTCAACAGCCGCTGCTATAGGGCCATTCCTTATAGAATCAAAACGCCTTCGTTGTGCTGTAGTCAGAGTGCTTGAGAAACGAATCACAGCAACTGAAAAAAGGTTGTCAAATACTGCTAAAACAACTATTGATACATACTTGGCACTTTTGAGATATGGCTATTTTTTAGTTACACCTAAAAAGACAGCGCTGCCTATGGTAGCATGCGACAATAGCGAACAACTCAAACAGCTTAGACCTCTAATGGGGAAAATACTCTCAAACTACAATATACGGACGTCTCTTTTCTCAATATTGAGTGTATATTTAGAAGAAATATCAAAGTATAAGGTATCCACGTCAATCCGCAACGCATTGAATGCATATTTCCTTAATGCGGCATATGCGAACCCGCGCTTTTATAACGACATAATGCGATTTTTACATAATGAGAAAAATGCGATTGCATATGAAATCTATGCTTTCGTAGAAAGTAATAAAGGCAATATTCTGCAACAAAGGAGAATGATAAAATGAGTTACTTCGACCCTATAATACAAGACATACCATATGAAAACGGGCTATTCCCGGTCATACCACCAACAACGAACGGAATCGCAGTACTTCTAACTGACGGCAAAAACGCAGATGTGTTGGTTGACAACAAGTTGTCCGTCAGGCAGATTCGAAAAGGGAAGTATAGCCGGCAAGTGGAAATCTCAACACTTGTTCATTTGCTGGAAGTTGATTTCAGCGTACCAAGCAAAGATGATCCGTATAAATTCGAATTCACAATTAAAGTTGACGTCCGGGTGGCGGATCCTATTGTGTTTTATCAATCGAAAGCCACAGATATTGTTGAATCAATGAGACAGAACTTTTCAGCCATTGTACGGAGAAAAGCCAGCGACTATCCATTGAAGGACTATAAGGCGCTGGACAAGGATATTTTTGACAGATTGCATATAAACGGGAATGAAACAAATGATACAAACACAGGTATCGCATACCGGGTCAAGGATGTTGAAACTTATCCTGATAAAGAAGGTATGGCGCGTATTCGTCGAATAACGGATCATGTTCTTAATGTTGAGGAAGAAAAGCACAAAGCAAGTATCAGTGAAAGTCTCATGGATTTCGATATGGAAAGTGCGATTATGGGTGATGTTGCTTCAGGCAAACGGTCATTGGCTAATGCGCTCCTTGAAATTGATAACTATAAAAGCGGACATATTGGAAGACAAATTGGTGATGCTCAAAAAATTGTGAATTTTTATAATAAACTTCGTGCAGATGACAATATAACAGAATCTGAAACTGCTGAACTCGTTAACAAACTGCTCAACACACGTAAACTCACCGGAGAACTTCCGGAAAGAGCAGGAGGCGCTAAAGAAAAATCGAACATAAAAACAGAAGCAGATACAGAAGCAGATACAGAGGCAGATATAGAGGCAGAGGCAGAATCAGATACAATTACTATCGATTCCATTATAGACGACTTATATGAAAAAGAGGAATAATACTAATGACAGATATATTGGTGAGAATAATGCAATGGCCACTCGCCGCGCGAGTAGCGCTGCTATTATTGGTAGTATGGTTTATCTGGTTAGTGTTTGGTAAACTATTGATCCGGGTCTTATCCATTGTGCCATTTTGTATTCAGTATATAATGCTTGCGCTATACATTCTTTTAGATTTCCCATTGAGCATGCTACATCACAAGTTTGCTGGCTTGTTTGCAAATATTGATATATCTTGGACTGGTATAATGAGAAACGCTTACGCCGTAACAAATTCCTGGTATAATAACTGGAAACGGCCCAAAAAGCGTTACAGCGCGGTAATGTTGCTTTTGCTAGGAATAGTTTTTATGTGGACTGTTTTGCCAAGTGCTATTGGACTCGAAGGCGCCATTATACATGGACCAAGGAATAGCTATATTCAAGTCGAGCAGTGGTTAGTGGGTGCACTATCTGACAGCCAAGTCTTGTTTAGCGATTTTTCTGATACGCTGACCCCTTTGGGCGCTCCGGACACATTGGCGCCCACAACGACTCCATCATCAGCGCCGCCAGCGACGCCACGGCAAACGCCTTCCCCAACACCCACGCCAACCCCAGAATTTATTGTTTCCGGATTGAGAACACGGCTAATCGTTCGTGACGAGCCCTCCGTGTCATCAGGGAAAACGTTGGCATATCTGGTCAATGGAGACGTTGTTTACGATCTTGGAGAAACCGAATGGGGAGATGTAGAAAATGGCAAGAGCGAGTCATGGCAAAAAATCGAGACCGCTGATGGTATAGTTGGGTGGGTTAGAGACAACTATCTAACAGCGATAAACAATGAATAAGACAGACACGGTAGATTTATTTGACGGATGCAACACTGCTCACGTCTTCCCGCACCCAGCCATGCCGCCTGATGATAAGCACGATTTCGTTCCTAATTACGAATATGACCATAACGCGCCGGATTCGCACAACTATAAATATTTCAAGATATACGAGTATGGGACAGTGAACGTGCTGGGCGAAGGGCCAATTGGCGGGACGGCTCAGTACAAGGCGCCGATGATTCCGGACGGTCGTCTTATCGCATTCGAGTTCCTGAACGAGCAGACACAGGAGATCAGGCTTGAACTCTGGGAAAACATAAATGGTGTACCGGGCAATTATCTCGGCCTTATTTCCTGCGGCATAGCCCAAGGGCAATGGGGCGTACTGGGCGAAGAGCAATGGCATATGCACTCCACTGAGGAGGATGATATCGTCCCAGTTGCTAACTATCTAATTTGGGACGGGCTTTACTGGGGGGGTCGAACAATGGATTACAAGTTTGGATTTTGAATACAGCAATAATATATTTCGAATACCTATTGACATGTTAAAATATGATTGTTATAGTTATGGTACCGGTTGCATAAAATATTGCACAACAGCTCATTAATTAGCTTTATTTATATGCGTCAGGTCGTGTATCGATTGCATAAATGTTGGAGGTGTAGAATGCCAAACATAAAAGAAATCGCAAAAGCTGCGGGAGTATCCACCTCGACTGTTTCCCGAGTGCTGAACAATAACCAGCTAATATCTCCGGAAACGCGTGAACATGTAATAAAAATCATACGCAAGCATAATTACGTGCCGAACGCGATGGCGCGAGGGTTGTCAACTCAAAAGGCTAACACCGTGGCTTTACTGGTAAATATTGAAGATAGGGAATCTTTTGACAACATTTTTTTTCATAAGGTCATGTTTGGTATAGAAAACGTACTTTACAAAAACGAACTCTCGCTTATCATCTCCAATTTGCAAGCACATGGCGACGGCAAAAATCGATTAACTAAGATGATACAGGGAAAGCAAATTCAAGGCATTATACTTCCGTCTTTTATTTTAACTCCCGAGTTGATCAAAATGCTAAAGACCATGAAATTCCCTTTTGTCGCATTGGGAGAACCCGAGAACACGGCGGCGTCGTTTGACTGGGTAGATATAAATAACGCGCAAGGCGGACAACAGGCGGTACAGCACCTGATTGAATCAGGGTATAGGCGTATAGCTTTTTTGAACGGAAGCGCCCGAGAAGTGTTCAACCAAAACCGGCTTGCCGGATACCGGTCCATGTTGGCGCAAAAAGGCATGCCAGCGGACGAAGCGCTGATTGCCGATTGTGGCGCCAGTAAGGACAGCGCGTATGTCGCCATGTCCCGGTTACTTAATTTACCCTCTCCGCCCGACGCCGTCATATGTGTCAATAACGTTATAAGCATGGGCGCAATGAAAGCAATTGCGGAAAAGAACCTCAAGATACCAGGCGAAATAGGGATAATCAGTTTTGACAATTTTCCTATTGCGGAGCTTGTAGAGCCAAAGCTGACAACAGTTGACATAGATGTTTTCGAAATGGGCGCGGAAGCTGCAAAGCTGCTTCTGAGGCTAATGGAGAATCCGAATGCCCATCATCAGGTCAGTCTGATTTCAACCTCCATACAAAGTAGGGAATCCACAAAGAAATAGGGGGATGGAATCCCCTCTCAACGCCGCGTAACCATACTTTTTAGTCATTACAGGAATTTTTCTTCCGAAGGGAAAAAAGAAAGAAAGGGTATAAACATGGTTGTCCTTCATGAAACAACGAGAGAGTATATTTTTGCAATAAAAAGAAATCGGTTGCATATAAGGTTGCAAATAATAGATAATGAACCTGTTAAATGCAAGATTTTTTACTGGAATCGATTTCATTCAGATTTGATTTTTGAAAAGAGTGTACCTTGCGTTGGGGCCGATGCCTCGCGAAAATTTCATGAATGTGATTTGGATTTACATGATACCGCACAATACATACAGTATTATTTTGAACTTGAAACACAAGGGGAGACAGCTTTTTGGGGGCGAATAGGATACGAAGCCAATAAACCGCACTACTATTTTGAATATCTCTCTACGGCGGAGCTTGATATTATAGATGTTCCCAGATGGGCAAAAGGCGCGGTATGGTATCAAATCTTCCCGGAGCGATTTTATAATGGGAATGTGTCAAATGATCCCGCGGATGCACAGCCCTGGGGAACTCCTCCAACGCGGGAAAACCATTTTGGCGGCGACTTAGCGGGGATAATAGAAAAACTACCATATTTACAGGAACTCGGAACTGACGTACTTTACTTAACGCCTGTTTTTTTCGCGCCGTCTAATCACAAATATGACACGATTGACTATTTTTCCATAGACCCCGCCTTTGGCACAACGCAAGACTTGATCGAACTGGTGCGCCAATGTCACTCGCATGGAATGAAAGTCGTGCTTGACGGCGTGTTTAATCATATCGGATACTATTCCCCGCAATTTCAGGACGTTGTGGAAAAGGGCGCGGATTCTAAATACATAGACTGGTTTTACATCAAAAACTTTCCGATTGAGCTCGAACCGCCAAATTACGAATGTGTGGGATACCATAAGTGGATGCCTAAACTGCGATATAAAACAAAAGCTGTGCGCGACTTTATTCTTAGCGTTGGGCGGTACTGGATTGAGACGGCGGATATTGACGGCTGGAGGCTTGATGTCGCCGATGAGGTTGACTTTACCTTTTGGCAGGAATTCCGCCGTGAGATAAAGTCGATAAAGCCGGAGGCCTTTTTACTTGCCGAAACATGGAAATCAGGCCTCGATATGCTGCGCGGCGACCAAATGGATTCGGTAATGAATTATCTGTTCCGTGACGCTGTTGCGGACTTTTTTGCAACGCGCGGGATAGACGCGGTTACTTTTGAACACAGAATCGCCCAGATGCTATTCGGGTATTCACATATTATGCGCTTATCATTGTATAACGCGCTAGGCTCTCACGATACCGCGCGTTTTCTTACCATGTGCAATAATGACATTCGAAAATTTAAGCTCGCGATAGTCTTCCAGATGACATTTTCGGGCATGCCCGCGATATATTACGGCGACGAAATCGGAATCGACGGCGAAAATGACCCCGATTGCCGCAAGACAATGGACTGGGACAATGTGGACAATGCGTTGAGGTCTTTTTATATTCGCTTGACCTCTTTGCGCAGAAAATTGCCCAGCCTTAAATACGGGGATTACAAAAGCGTCTATTCACAAAAGAATATGCTTGCGTTTGCAAGACAGTATGGTTCGGAGACGACTTATATTATCATAAACAACGGCGAAGAAGCTGGCGTTGCGCGCGTTCCAATGCTGGAGGACGCTTTCGGAATCGCTTGGCGGCAGTCCGTCTTTTCGGGCGGATTGATTGTTCCGGAGCCAATCGCCGCGAGTATGCGTCTGCACAATCAAGATATTTTTGACTATAAAAGTTTGTTCAAAATTGAACTGGAAGCATACCATTTTGAAATAGTAACAATCAAGAAGCTCTGTAACAATCAGGAAGCTCTGTAACAATCAGGAAGTCTTGTAACAATCAGGAAGCTCTGTAACAATCAGGAAGTTTTGAAATGAAAGATCATTTTATGTGGAACCTGAAGCATTCAATTTCGAAATAATAACAATTAGGGGGGTTTGAAATGAAAAGTAAAACTGCAAAGATTCTAAGCATTCTTATGGTAATCACCTTATTAGCCGCTTGTGGGGCGCAACCAGGCGCGCGGCAAGACCCGGCGCCCGCGTCGGGCGGCGGCGCGCAGGCAAATGAAACGTCGGTGGTAACAGCAGAGCCTGCATCCGGGGAAATTGTGACAATTGAGATGTGGCATAATTTAGATGAAGCCCTTGGAATGATCGCGGCGCTCAACACTCTAATCTCACAGTTTGAACAAGAAAACCCTGAAATTCGAGTAGAACATTTATTTTTAGAATGGTCGGCGCTCAGGGACAACATTGTGACAGGAGCGGCGACCGGGATGCTGCCGGATATTTTGCGCGGCGACATAGCTTTTGTCCCACAGTTTCAAAGCCTTGACGTGTTGGTTGAAATGAGCGCCTTCCCGGACTATGCGGAAACTGCGGATAAACTATTAAGCGCCCCTAACAGCACGGCAAAAATGGGAGACAAATTCTTCGGTATTACCGCCGGCGCCAATACAAAAATCCTATTCTATAACAAAGAGTTATTGGCGGAGGCCCAAATTGATGTGCCTACAACTCTTGATGAATTGTGGGAAGCTTCAACAAAACTGAGCGGCGGCGGCAAGTACGGCTTTGTAGAGGCGTGGACCGGCGTTTGGAATATAGGCCAGTATATATGGAGTAATGGCGGCGATGTGATGGCGCCCGACTACAGTACCGCGCAAGGGTACATTAACGGCCCTATAGCCGTTGAAACAATTGAGAAACTGGCGGAACTCTATCAAGCCAACATTCTTGCCGGCCCTTCGATGGATCCCGGCGCCGTAGGCGATACAGACGGACTGGCTGCGGGAATATATGCGATGGTAATTGACGGTCCGTGGCGTGAATCGATTTCAGAAGCCGCCGGGCTTAACATGGGCGCCGCCGGGTTGCCGAGGGGCAAAACAGGTTCTGTTGGGGTTTTGGGCGGCGAGAACTTTATGATGTTCAAAACATCTGATGACGCGCATCAAAAGGCCGCCTGGGAATTTATCAAATTCATGAGCGGTAAGGATGCGCAAGTCGCTATGGCGAAAGTGGGGTCGATGCCTGTCAACAAAGAGGCGATTGCCGATCCACAGGCGATCGAGGCAATGCCATTGTTGCCCGTGTTTGTTGAAGCGCTGCAATCCGCGCGGTCCCGCCCCGTTCATCCCAGATGGAGCGAAATGGAGGATATTATTGCAACAAAAGTAGCTGAAGCGATAATGGGACAAAAACCTGTTCAGCAAGCTCTTGACGAGGCCGCAAGTGAAATTGACAGTTTAGTAGGTTAACCAGTTAGTTTAACCTATTGGGTTAATTTATCGGTTAAGCTTATTGGCTTAGCCAATTAGGTTAACCAGTTAGTTTAACCTATTGGGTTAACCTGTTAGTTTAATCTATTTGTTTAGCCAACTAGTTTAACCTATTGGGTTAACCTGTTAGTTTAATCTATTTGTTTAGCCAACTAGCTTAATCAATTAGTTTAACCTATTGGGTTAACTTATCGGTTTAACTTATTGGCTTAGCCAACTAGTTTAATCAATTAGTTTAACCAATTATTTTAGCTTATTTGTTTAATCAAAGTTGAATTTTAACATGCGGGGAGTGATATTTGGTGGAGATTAGATCTGTTCGTGACGGATGGCGCATAGCGTTATTACTATTGCCCGGAGTCTTAATACTGGCTGTGTTCACGCTGTATCCGATTGCCAAGATGTTTACCATGAGCTTTTTTGATTGGAAAATCGGAGCAAATCAAGTTTCCCCTTTTGTGGGGATAAAGAATTATCTCGACGTGTTTTCAGACTCATTTGCTCATATCGCATTAGCGAATACGCTGTATTACGCTTTCATCACCGTGCCGGGGCAAATTGTGTTCGGGTTGCTTGCCGCCGTTATGATACATAATATTAAACGGTTCAGCGTAACGTTTCGTTTGCTATATTATTTACCGGTTATAACTTCATGGGTAGTAGTGGCGCTTTTATTCCGCAACATTTTTACTAATACTGGGCTGCTAAACTATTTCTTGATGGACGTTTTGAAAATTATAGATGAGCCAATACGCTGGCTAAGCGCGCGATGGCCCGCAATGACGGCTACGGCAATGCTGGGCGTTTGGAAAGGCATCGGTTGGAATATGGTCATTTTCCTTGCCGCCCTGCAAGCTGTCCCAATTGAACAATACGAAGCGTCGTCAATAGACGGAATGGGCGCGGTTGGGCAATTTTTCAAAATTACCCTGCCGAATATTAAAGGAACCATGCTGTTTTGCCTAGTAATGTTGTCGATAGGAGCTTTTAACACATTCACTCCGATTAAAGTAATCACGGATGGGAATCCGGCGCATCAGACAGAGGTTGCGCTGACATGGTTGTACTATCAGACTTTTAGCGCAACAGGAAAGATGGGATATGCGGCGGCTTATTCCATCTTAATGTCAATTATTATCGCTGTGGTTGCGATAGTGCTATTTAAATTCATACGTCCGGAGGAGGGGAAATGATGACTGGAGGAGGAGGGGAAATGATGACTGGAAAAAGAAGATTATCACATATAACAGCTTCTGTGCCATATATCCTGCTGACAATGGGACTGTTCATAATGGTCACTCCCATGATATACATGGTTTCCACTTCATTACGGCCAAATGCCTTGGCATTTTCGTATCCGCCGCGCATTTTGCCGCTGATTTCTGAGATCACGTCTGAAAATTACCTTTATGTTCTGTTCAGGGGAAATTTCTTCAGATATCTCGGCAACACGTTATTTGTCGCGGCAATATTTACCGCAGCGTCAACGCTAATCGCATCGATGATGGCTTTTTGCATGAGCAGATTTCACTTTCCGGGCCGGAAATTTTTATTTGGAGCAATTATTACAATTATGTTGATCCCTGGACTTGCGATGCTTGTGCCGCAGTTCGAGCTTGCGGTAACGTTAGGGCTTGTCAATTCCCTGTTCGGCGTGATACTTTTTTTAATTGCGTGGACAATTCCCTTCTCGACATTTTTAATGAAGGGATATATTGACGGATTACCAAGAGAAATGGATGAAGCGGTATACATTGATGGCGGCACGGTTTTTACTATTTACAAAAACATAATCTTGCCGCTCAGTTCGCCTTCTCTGGCGGCAGTGAGTATTTTCAACTTTTTATTCGCCTTTGAGGAATTGGGATGGTCTCAAACCATATTGAGAAGTGAAAACATTCGAACGCTTCCGGTAGCCATTACGGCTTTTTTTCAGGCGAATAACCGCACGTCCTGGGGCTATGTATTTGCTATGACTTGCTTTGCAATGATTCCGGTTATTATTATTTATATTTCTCTCCAGCGCTATTTTATATCAGGCCTCTCGACCGGCGCCGTGAAAGGATAGAATACGAAAAAAGGATAGAGGTTATGAAAGGATAGAAGCCGAAAAAGGATAGAAGCCGAAAACGGATAGGAGCCGAAATACGGATAGAAGCCGAAATACGGATAGAATCCGAGAAAGGATAGAAATGGTTATCCCAATAAATGAGTACTCTGGCAAAGATTCCATAACGCATGGCAAGATTGTCACCTTCGATATGTCTATGAAAGCCTATCCGGATAAGCGGATACGCACAATCCGCGTGTGGCTTCCCGAAAGCTACGACGGGAATCGACGCTTTCCCGTTTTATACATGCATGATGCGCAAAACTTGTTCGACGGCTTTGACGATTGTTATAAATGGTATATCAACAGGGAAATGGAAGCGCTGGAAAAGGAAGGCTTACCTGCGATCATTGTCGGCGTAGACACTGCTCCAACGCGGTTTTCAGAACTGTGCCCTGATATGCCGCCTGCCAACCCGGATATGTATCCAATGTTTGGCTTGCATGAAAGAATAGAGCCCACAGGCAACCTATACGCCGAATTCTTTACGAATCAGCTAAAGTCTTTTGTAGACGAGAGGTTTATGACGCTTCCCGATGTGGCTAATACAGCCGTGGGGGGCGCTTCGATGGGAGGACTTATATCGCTGTATATGCTGCTCAAATATCCGGGTGTTTACAGCAAAGCCATGGTGTTTGCTCCAAATTTCATCGTGCACAACGAACACGAGATTCTGAGTAGATTGGGGTCATATGATTTTTCCAAGCTGCGGGAAAGCCGAATATTTATTTTCCATGGCGGACTGGATATTGACGCCGCGAATTGGCCGTATGTGCGCGTTGTATTTGAAATGATGAGGGATAAAGGCATGGACGATACGCGTCTTGCGCTACTCTACGATTCCCGCCAGCCGCATTATGAGTCGGCATGGAAAAAATACTTTGCGGAAGCCTTTCGTTTCCTGTTTTTGAAGGATAATGAAATGATTAAGCCTCCCGGCTCACATAGCGGCGATAGGGGCTAAACCAACGCAACAATCACAATCAATCCAGAAATTTACGATAGCGGCGCGCCTTATATCCTTATAAATACTCCTACTGCAAGATAGATTGCTATTCCGGCGACTATGGCGGCGCTGAATCCGAATGTCATTGAGAGGATAATGGACAATGCGGAACCAACCACAGACATAGACCCGTTTATCCCCCACATTAGGGAGATTATGCCTTTCCTGCCGCTTGTGTATGGAATTTTGCAAATGATTGACTCAAACGTCCTTGTATCCGCAGTGTATAACCCGAGTTCCAAACCAGCCTATGCCGTGTGAGATGTGTGCGAGAATCATGAATTGCTGTTGTGTGATCATATTTTGGCTGAATGTTACATTATATAATGTTTCACCGGTCTATATGTAAAATAATGGGTGCGTTTCTCCTGGAGGGGTTTCTCCTGGGTTTTCTCTTGGGAGGGTTTCTCCTGGGGTTTTCTCCTGGAGAGGTTTCTCCTGGGGTTTCTCCTGGGAGGGTTTCTCCTGGGGTTTCTCCTGGGAGGGTTTCTCCTGGGGTTTTCTCCTGGGGAGTTTATCCAGACCTTGAATGGATGTGTTTTCTGTAGTATACTAAATTCAAACAATAGCTTCCGCGGAGCCTTTTGCGATAGCATGAGTAGCGCCACTTTTGATGAGTGTGTGATTTTTTCTTGTATTGTCAGAAAAACCGGCAGATTACATGTATACTCCACAGAGGTTTTACCATCTGTGAGCGGGACAAACCAGAATGTGAATATTATAAAAATTATTATATGAAGAGAAATATCATGTCGTTTGATCGTCTTATTTCGAAAATAATTGCCACTCAAAATCCAACTGTATTAGGTCTGGATCCCAAGCTTGATTTTATACCAACCGGATTAAAAGAAGAGTCTTACAGGTTGCATGGCAAAACACTAGAGGGTGCGGCTGATGCCCTATTATGCTTTAATAAAGCGCTGATTGACGCAGTATATGATATTATTCCCGCTGTAAAGCTGCAGGCTGCCTATTATGAAATGTATGGTTGGCAAGGTGTTCGAACTTTAGCGGAAACTATATCTTATGCACAATCAAAAGGGGTGTTTGTAATTGCCGATTGTAAACGCGGTGATATAGGCTCTACCATGGAAGCATACGCCAACGGCTGGTTGGGAACAACTATTGTTGAAGATATGATATTTACATCTTTTGGAAGCGATGCATTGACTGTGAATGGGTATTTGGGTACCGACGGAATAGAACCATTGATAAAAGTTTGCCGAGAGCATGATAAAGGCATATTTGTTCTTGTAAAGACATCCAATCCCTCGTCGGGTGAATTACAAGACATTAAGGTTGGCAATAAAACCATATATGAAACGATGGCTTCACTCTGTGATAAGTGGGGTGACTCTTTACCTGGAAATCATGGTTATAACAGTGTTGGCGCGGTAGTTGGCGCAACATACCCCGAGCAATTGGCGGAATTGCGCCAGAAGTTTCCCAAATTGTTTTTCTTAGTTCCCGGTTATGGCGCACAAGGCGGCGGAGGCCAGAGTGTAGCCGGAGCATTTGACAAACACGGACTGGGGGCAATAGTTAACGCTTCACGTTCATTGATGTGCGCATGGCAAAAGTCAGCTAACTTGAGTTTGACCGAAGCAACTCGTGAAGAAGCGCTCCGAATGAAACAGGACATCACATGCCTCGATTATCATAAGGGATAGGAATGATAGTTCCTTTTTTTAATCCATTCATATAAAGAGTTTCATTTTGGAAGGCCTGTCGATAGTGCACAGTTCAAGGACTATATCACTTTTGTCTTGATGGATGATGCCTTAAAATACAAAGGGAAGTATTTGTTGAGCATGGGAATTTCTTCTACTGATCCTGATCGCCATTTGAGTTTGTTCCATTTGCTTAGGCTATATCGACTTGATAATATAATAGCTAAGGTTATAAAATCATATGAAAAAGCAACGAAGATAAATGTAGTGAACACAATAGTTGACAACAAGGATTATATCTGGTAAAGATTTGAGGATGCTCATTTAGCTGCGCGAGCGGTGGGAAACCCCAATAAGACACTTTCGACAACAACGGACGAACATGATTATAAAGTATCTGCCATAGATTATAATCAGGATCGGAATACGATAACGAAATTTCGTCTGGAACAAGCATTATTTGAGTTGCCTTTTTGCAACCCCAAAAGTATTTATGAAGCTCCTGCTAAAATGGTTAATAAATTCTTAAATCAAATTACATATAATGAAATTCACTCAATAAAATATGAAAATACTGTAAGGCCACCATATCAAGTTTCCCAATACCTCAAACCCGCTGTTTCTTTTTGAGGGATGATTTATATGGTTTAATCCTATATACGTGGCATGATTATCCGGGTAATATACAAGTCGCAGAAAAAAGTCATTTATCCATCTCAACCTATAGAGGTTGGTGTCTTGAGTTAAGGCTCCCGCCTGTCCAGGAGGAACATAATCAGGTGGAGTACAATCTGTATCTGAAGTCTGTATGCTTTACGACTTATAGAAACCGTAAAGCGATTTGAATGGTCATTTAATCGTCATAGCCTCACTAGTGAGGTTCCCGTGGCCTCTCAAGCTCGATGAACTCGCGCCGCGATATTCACGTAGCCAATGGTTGGTTAGCAGCTAATGGTTGGTTAGCAGCCAATGGTTGTATAGCAGCCAATGTTGTATAGCAAGCCAATGAAAAGGAGGCGCCTGTATGGCAAATAAAGGAACCAAAAGAGTGCTTTTATCAGCAACTGGCGCAATAATTATGACATCATGCTCTGTTGCGCCTTTTGTTATGGTATCGCATATATGGAACAATTTCTGGCTAAATAGTAAAAATAACCTAATTAGAATTCAACAACAGATTAAATATGAGAATGCTGGACATTAAACTTCAACTGTTAATAATACCCATTTATTGTCTATCAAATAATTGTGTCTGAACACTAAACACAGACTGTTAATAATACCCATTTATAATTTATAATTTGTCATATTATTGCGTCTTCTTAAGCTGCAATCTACCAATTGTGCTGAAAATTGACGGCTTCAGAATAAGAGAAATGCCGAATATCGCGCCCAGCGCTATGGTCACGCATCAGTGAACGCTCTATATATTCCTTTGCTTTTTCCCTGCCAACTACATATTCCATAACCGTGCTTAAGGCATCCTCTTTGGTGATCTTGTTTCCCGCATAAAGCCACTCTCGTACAACCGAATAGGAACCGCCGATCGCAAATTTCTTCTGTGCATATGTAGTGAGGTTTGGGAAAAAAGTATCAAATACTGATTGTATGTTCCTCTCATACAATTCATAGAATAAAGAATTTTGAAACATTAGTCGAATGTAGTCAAGATTTTTCTCAAAATGATCAAAAGAGTTTTTCAATATGAAACATGGATCTTTTTCATCTAATCTCAAGATTTTCGTTACGAATGCATCATTGGACTGATCAGTGTATGCGTGCAATAAATGCCTCTTATCGTCGAAGTGCCTGTAAAACGTGAGCCGGGAGACACCGGCCTTCTCGGCAATCTCTGTTATACTGATGTCCTGAAAAGGCTTTTTTTGTAATATTTTATGAAGCGCTTCAAACATCCATTGCTTGCTACGCTCCGCCTGTGCTCTTTGGTTCATAGGAACCTCCCAAAACTGTAACAAAGCACCCGGTTTTGTATCTTGTTTTCCCTATAGACATATCATACAGTAAATTAGCAAAGATATCAACGGAAGTATCAAATAATGCAAAAAGGAGTGTACCGGAGTGTACCGGAGTGTACCTATCATGAAAACAAAAAGGAGTGTACCTATTATGAAAGCAAAAAGGAGTGTCCCAATCATGAAAGCAAAAAAAACCCTCTCGCTTCTTCTGGCGGCCTGCCTGACCTTCCTCTGTTTCACCGGTTTACCCGCCATGGCGGCGGCGTCAGTCAGTGACGCTACGGCAGCCAGTGACGCTACGG
>WRNQ01000020.1 GCA_009776565.1 Synergistaceae bacterium
CTAAAATTTGTAAGGTGCAAGCTGCTCTATCGGTTCGCAGACGCGTGCGTATGTATATCCCATGGCGTCGCAGAAGAAATGAGAACTTTAAACTTGATATCATCCGACAAAATTCATGTTATATACAACCCCGTTGTAAATAATGAGCTTCTGTCACAAATAGACGAACCGCTTAACGATCCATGGTGCAATGAAAACAGCTCTTCTGTGATAATCGGGATTGGACGGTTTGGAGATCAAAAAGACTTTGCTACGCTGCTTAAAGCATTTGAAATAGTTTCAAGAAACAGGGACAACTTAAAATTACTCCTGCTCGGAGAAGGCAAACAAAGAGGAATGTTGGAAAAAATGGCGTCAGATTTAAGGATAGCCGAAAAAGTCCGTATGCCCGGCTACACTACAAATCCGTATAATTATATGAAAAGAGCGGCTCTTTTTGTTCTGACATCACGCTATGAAGGGTTTGGCAACGTTGTTGCCGAAGCTTTGGCTTGCGGATGCAATGTCGTATCGACTGACTGCAAAAGCGGTCCTGCAGAAATCCTGGATAACGGCAAATATGGAGCGCTGGCTAAAGTCGGCGACCCCGAGGATATAGCGAAAGCAATAAATAGAATGCTGGATAATCCGCTGCCTAAAGAGTTGTTAATATCGCGCGCGAAATATTTCTCCGAAGAAAGAGCCGTCCATAACTATCACGCTCTCTTTACCGCAATTGTTGACTCTACAACCTCGCAGATATCATAAATCAACAGTTTGTGAAACGGTAAAAATATGGCAGGGATAATGATAGAAGCAGGATAGTTTTTTCGCTGTTGGGCTTTCATGCCAATTTACTTACGTTGCGGACTTGGCTTGCTGTTGCAACTAAATAGTCCAATCTACTAAATACAGTCCATCTATATTTGTGAAATCCCTAGTATTATTTGTTACAAGGGTTTGATTGTGTTCAAGGCAAGCAGCGGCGATCAGAATATCCAGCTCGCCAACAGTGAATCCTTTCCGATATAGCTCGTCATAAATGCGTTCGGCTCGCTCCCAGCAGAATGTATCCATTTCATCTATGCTACAAAAGCCGGTTTCCCCAACAAGTTCATTGTATAGTATTTCTTTCTTCGGCGCATGTTGGATACGAAACCCGCGTTGTATTTCATAGTGTACAACTTTAGGTATAATTATGCTGGCGCCGCCAATTATGGCATGGGTGAACTTCTGGTGTACATTTTGTACATTCCGAAGATAATAGATAAGTATATTTGTGTCTAGCGTGAGTTTCAGACTTTCCCAATGTGAGGCGGCTTATATTCAGAGATAGCAAGGCTTACACTTATATGAAGTGTATACAAAACTTTTTTATTTAGATCATCTGGATAGCGTTCCACAATTGTAATTGGCTCTCATCCATTTCTTCCATAACATTAGTCGCTTTGTTGCTATCTTTATCCTTTACCCAACATCGCCTGATTTCTGACAATTTGCTCAGAAGTTGTTTTTTCGATATATTTATTCCTTGATTCTGAACTTCTTTCTGAAGTACTGTTGCCAGCGTTAAACCAAGAAGACAACAAAATATATGAACCCTGATTTTTTGATCAGTCCAGTGATATTGGGGTCTTATCGAAAAATGTTCATTATCTTTTGTGGAGCGAAAGATTTTTTCGATATAATCTTGACCGCGATATGTNCGAATTATCTCCTCCGTGTCCCATTCTGCCCTATCGCTTATTATCAGCTTTTTTCCAAAATATTTATGTGCAATTTCAACTTTTTGGCTCTCATTTACCAGGTATTCAATACTTCTTACGATTGTATCTGTATTCAGCCTTATTTCAATAACTTTATTCATATGCGGACAGCTTAATATTTTCTTGACCCTTTCCTGTATACTTGCCACTCCTTTTGAAATTCTTGATTTCTTGTTGCTTAGCTTCTCGTTTAGCTCTTGCAGTTCATTAATGCATTTTGCTATGTTTTGATTCAATTCTCTAAATTGACCGCCATATAATTCGTTGCTGAAAGTTATGATACATTCTCTTTCTTTTCCCCAGATTGTTTGAGTACACCGGTAGGTTTTTATCACTTTATCATTAATCTCTACTTCGTTGTATTCCGATATGTCTTTTTCATAGAGGTTCTTGCAGGATGAAAGAGAAAAGGCGCATATATAATGCGTTTCTATTTCAGCAAAGTTTTTTTTATTGTTACCGCCTCCGTCAAATACTAAAGTTATTACATTTGGGTCATAATTAGGAATCCGGTCTTTCAAAAGATTTATGTAATTATAGAATTCTGTTTGATCATTTCTGTTTCCTTCATATATGTGTGAACAAATGGGCAATCCCGTTTCTTTCGTTGTAATCAATGCCATTGAATATTGCTTCAGGTCATTTCGTTTTTGCTTGTTATGCCCCATTTGGGCTATCTTACATTTATCGTTTGTACTGCTGATATAGCTAAAATAATTCGTATAATCCAATGCAATTTTCTCTAATTCAAAGCCATACATTTCAAGTGCTTTTTTTGTAATTGCATCTTCGGCCATCATTAATTCAGTTTCTGTGATGTCACTCATCTGCTCCCAAAAATGTTGGCTCGTTAATACTTGAGGATTCAGACTCATTTCATCTGGGAGAGTCGTTGTTTTAAACCAATCTTCAAACTCGTTTTTACTGCCAGGGCTACACACTCTTTGAAGAGCGATGAGCAATAAACTTTTGCTTCTTTTTATACTGTTTCTGGTTTTACTTTTAAAAACGCCATCCAGAATACTTTCAATACCGAGTTTATCAACGATCTTCAAAAGTGCATGAGTATCGCCATGAGAATAGGACTTAAGCACTTTATTTTCTGAACGGTTACTCATAAGTTTTTCAATGAAGTTTTTTGTGTTACCAAAATATTCAATAATAACCGGTCTCGGTTTTCCATTAATCCGTTTAGATTCGACTAATACCCAATACTCTATACCTTTTACCAATCTCTTTTGAAGGCTCGCCATGTATACTAAACCTATCTTTCTTTATATTTAGGCATTATTATACACTATATATTAATTAATGTCTATAATTAAAAGTTTTATAGTTTAGTATACAAGTAAAAGAGAAGTATGCTTTGCTATTACTAAGTTTTAGTTAACTAATTTTTAAAAAATCTGAAACTCACGCTAGCGCATACGTCATATACCCACCTCCTTATTCCGACAAATCAACAGGTTCACGTATTCGTTTTGAGCGCGGAATATACAATAGTTCCTCATCCATTGAGAGGATGGATAGATTATTCAGCCTTTCAAGCCATGCAGCTCGCTGTTCTTTTTCTTCTGCTGAGTCTTGTACATCTTCATCCATGATTGTAAGAAAGACCCGCCGCCGTTCTGGTATATGTATCGTCTTACCCGATACACGAAAGTGTCCGTTCTCAAAATATCCCTCATATGCTTTTGCCTGCATTTTTGATCATTCCTTTCCAATCAGTCACGTCTACATTATAAAACGAAAAAGCGGAGCCAGTATAGAAGCGAGAGCAAATCCCCCGCCTATTGAACACAGAAAAAAACCTCGTCTTTGAATCTCAAAATAAGACTTTCAGTGCCCTCGTGTTAACCGGATGAAGAGTTGCCCTGAATTATCACGCTCTCTTTACCGCAATTGTTGACTCTACAATCTCGCAGATGACATGAATCAATAACCCGTGAACCTCTTGTATGCGCGGCGTGGAGGAGGACGGAACATCCACCACTATATCACTGGATAGCTTTATCTCCGCGTTTTCAGGCAATAGACCTGTTATGCATACAGTTTTTAAACCGGCGGACTTTGCTATTCTGAGAGCATTTATGACGTTTTTAGAATTGCCGCTCGTGGTTATTCCAATAACTAAATCTCCGGTTTTTCCAAGAGCTTCCACCTGACGGGCAAAAACCTGTTCAACTGAAGTATCGTTGCAAAGAGAAGTTAAAACTGCTGAATCAGATGTCAAAGCAATTGCCGGAAACCCTTTGCGATCCTTAATCATAAAGCTGCCGACAAGTTCAGCGGCAAAATGTTGCGCATCCGCAGCGCTGCCTCCATTGCCGCATATCAATATTTTCCCGCCGCCTTTTATACAGTTGACTACAACTGTTGTAGTTTCTGCAACTTTTTTCAAAAGTTTTTCGTCATGAAGCACATTTTTAAAAAGGTTAACAGAATCTTCAACAATTTTTTTACATCTTTCAATCATCAGAAATCCTCCTTAGAATACCTGTTGTTGAATAACCTTCCAATATTGGAAGTATTACTACCTCTTTTGCGTATTGCCTTCCCACAACTTGTTCGGCTGTATAGTCTCCGCCTTTCGCTATGACGTCTGGGGTTAAAAATGAAAGCAGTTTCTCCGGCGTATCCTCATCGAAGATGACAACTCCATCAACTATTGAAAGCGCTTCCAGTATGCGCGCTCGGGATCTTTCGTCATTGACGGGTCGGGCGGCGCCTTTTAAACGACGCACTGAGTCATCCGAGTTCAAACCAACAATAAGGCGGTCCCCCAAATTTTTAGCGCCCACAAGGCTGTCCAGATGCCCGGCGTGGAATATGTCAAAGCAGCCATTAGTGAAAACCACTTTTTCATGATTGTTCTTCCATGAAGTAACCTTTGAAATAGCTTCTTCCGCCGTTAGTATCTTATTTGGTCTGTAATTCACATTTAAAATGTAATCTAACAATGCAGACGCTTGAATGGGATACGTTCCAACTTTGCCTATGACTATTTGTGACGCGGTATTTCCCAGTTTAATGCACTCGCAATCATCTATACCGGCTGTCATAAAAGCTGCAACCGTCGCCAGCATCGTGTCGCCCGCGCCCCCTACGTCGTAAACTTCAACCGCTCTCGCTCGCTCATGATAAACAAAACTATCTTTTATTAAAGTAGCTCCGCGTTCAGACCTCGTCACCAGCAGCGAATTAAATCCATATTTAACCCGGATGGCGTTGCCTGCCTCCGCTATAGCGTCATCCTCGTTGATTATCTTCATTTTTGAAATATCGCAAAGTTCCCGTAAGTTTGGAGTTACCATTGTAGCTCCCTGGTAGCGCTCCCACCCGACTCCCTTAGGGTCTATGTAAACAGGGACGCCCTTTGATTTACAAACGCTTATGATTTGCATGCAAAATTTACCTGTTAAAAACCCTTTACCATAGTCCGACAGGATTACGAACTTTAATTCCTGCGAATTTCTTAAGATATTCAAGGTATTATTTATTTCTTTATCGCTTGGACTTAATACTTCTTCCCTGTCCATGCGCAGCATTTGCTGCCTTCCCCCGCCTAAAAGACGAGCTTTTAATATAGTTGCCCCAAAGGAGCAAATACCTGACGTATCAATACAGGCTTGCTCAAATAAATCCATGACTATTTTGCCTGCATGGTCATTCCCTATCCGTCCAAAAATCTTAACGGGCAGTCCCAAGCCTCTTAGATTCATCGCTACATTACCCGCTCCGCCAGGTACATACCTGTCTTCTTTTACATTAAGCACAGGAACCGGAGC
This sequence comes from Synergistaceae bacterium, assembly GCA_009776565.1. The sequence goes on from WRNQ01000020.1 coordinate 5,534, forward strand.
TTCAGGAGAAATTCTATTTACATCACCGTATATGTAATGGTCAAGCATTATATCTCCTATTACCGCAACCGGAAATTCTCTAAAGCCGCCTTTACAAAGGGATATTATTGTATTTTGCATAGTTCATAATCCTCAAGCATTTCGTTGAAACCTTCAAGAGCAATTTGAGGNGTTAAAGTTGACATACANTTNTCGCCTTGCGGACATTTATAATTCCAGCAGCCTATGTTTGGACACGCGCAAGTAAGCTCCCTGAACCAGGGCATAGTAAACCCAATCTTTTGGCTTGGAGTGCAACCAAATAGCCCGAGCGTAGGCGTTCCGCACAGAGCTGCCAGGTGCAGCGGTCCTGTATCGGGACCAACCGCAACAGTGCAGTTTTTAACAACGCCAGCCATTTCCAGAAAGTCAACTTTATCGACCAGGTTTAAGATATTCTTTGAATCCGCTTCTTTTAATATTAATTCCGCGTCTTCCGCTTCTTCTTTTCCATGCCCGTTTATCACAATCCCCCATCCCTGTGCGGCCAGTTGCTTTATGAACTCTGTCCAATATTGAATGCTCCAAAGTTTTTGCGGTTTACTGGCGCCAATAATGCAAAACACTTTTTTTTCCGGTAAGCCCGAAAGCAAAGCTTTGCCAATTCTCATTGACTCATCGTCAGCCTGTATCATAGGCGTATCTCTTAAATTTTCATNTATNCCAACTTCACGAAACCAATCCCAAACATTCTTATGATAGCAGAATTGTAAGACAGAACTCACGCCATAACGTTTTCTGATACCTGACGCGATGGAAATGAGCGCGGACGCTCCAACGTTGTGAACGGAAACCAACATATCGTACTTCCTGCTTCTTACATTTACAATAGTTTTTATAAAACCAAACGGGTCTTTCTTACTGTCCCAAAATATGTAGTCATTAAATACATCCTGAACAGATATGATTTTTGCATATTCCGGACGAGTCAGCATAGTCAATTGAGCTTCAGGGAATACCCGTTTAAAAAGCCGCGCGCGTGCAACAGCCTTTAAAACATCCCCGAATGCGCCAAAGCGAACCCAAAGAACGTTCACTTCTTATTCCTTCTTTCGCCTAAATATTTATCCTTCTCGCTTTTATTTGCGATAATCAGCTATGTCGCTGTTGACTATTTCTTCAGAATTGTCGTCCGCGATGTCCGTCATAAAGACGCGAGGCGACCGTTGTTAGCAATATCCACTTCTCCGTCAGCTTGTAGCTTATTCCAAACGTTTTTAGGTTGTGTTTGTAATTCTCGCGCAACGAAAAAATTCATGACCCCGCTTCCTTAGGTGTAGCCCGACTGCGATTTTTCGCAGCACGGGGCGCTTTAGCACCGGGGCGAAAACAGACCTTTTATGTATCGTTTTGGGCGATAATAAGAATTATTATTGCTATTATTCTGAATACAATACAACCATACTAAAAAGACATTCCAGCATGCGTTGATAAACAGTACCATTTAAATCATCTGTAAATATTGTTGCAACTACAACATAACCATTGTTATAACTTGCACGGTAAGAAGTTAAGTATAAATATTCATCTGAAGCGCGCTTCTTATTAATCAAAGAAGCGTCTGTTAAAGTATAATATATACCATATCCCCCATTTAAAACTACATCCTTATATGTCACATATTCTTCAACTGCTTGAGAGAGCACTCTGGAAGCTTCATCTTTAACTCTTCCTTCAAACTCTTGTTTCGACGCCATTTTACCAGTTTGATCTTTAAGGATTGTAATTTTAAGCAACGCCTTTATATTTGATACAGGCGATAAATGAAGATTGTAAGCTCCTTGAACTGGCGTATTACCATTAATTATTCTAAGAGTGTTAACTGGAATGCTCATTTTTATTGAAAACTGCTGGTCGTCTTCAAAGCGTATTACTCCATCCTTATACTGTACAGAACCATTACGGCTTGCTGCTTGACTTTGCAGATTACGGTTAACAAAAATAAATAAGCATAGTGAAAGAACTATAAAACTAATGGCTTTAAACTTAATATTCATCATCATTCTACTCCTTTAAGTTATATTAAAAAGCCTCTATAGAAAGTGATATTCTGATGTTATGTAACGTAATTAAAACATAATTAAAGCATAGCTCATATATCAATCCGTGTCAATGTCAAGGGTTCAGCTCAGGTAGAAGTTATTGTCAATATACATTTTATGATTTATGGAAAATATAGGGAAGTGGATTTTGTTGCAACAAATGAAAACGGAGACGAGTATTATCAGGCGGCGCTGACCGTTCGCGATGAGAACACGCTATTCCGTGAACTCAAGCCTCTTGACAGCATATCAGACCATAACCCGAAATATTTGCTGACATTAGACGAAGACCCTGTTACTATACATAACGGAATAAGACAAATAAACGCATTGGACTGGCTGTTGAAAAACGATTGAGCAATCTTGCGAACCTACGCGTAGAATCTTTTGTTCATTTTTCATGGTGAACGTTGTTCATGGGGCTGAATTGATGGTAGAATACTAAAGAGAGCAATGTGATTTTACAATAGCAGACAAACCTGTTTCAAAAAAGTCAACAGCATGGCGTTATAAAAATAACTTTCATAGAAAAACAACAATCATAAGGAGGAGATATCGTTGATACTTACAGAAATTACTGTCAGAGAATTTGTTGACGTGCTTTCTTCATCTTCGCCAGCCCCGGGGGGCGGGAGCACGGCAGCGCTTTCAGGATCGCTTGGCGCGTCGTTAGTCGCTATGGTGTGCCGCCTCACAATTGGGAAAAAGGGCTATGAAGAGCACGAGGCATTATTGAAATCTTCTCTTGAAAAAGCCGATACCATAGCAAAAGACCTACTCGAAGCCGTTCAAAAAGACACGGAAGCATTTGATTCCGTAATGGCGGCTTTCGCCCTTCCAAAAGCAACGGATGAGGAAAAAGGAATCCGCGCGGCGTCAATTCAAGAATCGTTCAAAGGGGCTGTTTCTTCACCCGAAAATATAGCTGTTAAGTGCTTTAAGATTTTGGAAATTGCCAGCGAAATAATTGAAAAATGCAATCAAAACGCAATAAGCGATATAGCCGTGGGAGCTTTGGAGGCATGGACAGGACTCCAGGGCGCTGTGCTGAATGTAAAAATAAATCTGCCATCAATAAAAGATACGGAATATGTGAATAACAAACAAAAATGGGTAGCGGAAATAATTAACGAAGGTGAAAGGCTTTCGGAAGAGGTTGCAAAGTCAGTATCGAAAAAAATTTGATTGAATTTTAAGGAGGATAAAAATATGTCATTCCCAAGCGATATCGAAATAGCACAAGCGGCAAAGATGGAACCAATCGCGAAGATAGCAGGTAAACTTGACATTAAAGAGGATGAACTTGAGCTATATGGAAATTACAAGGCTAAAGTATCTCCGTCCGTTATGAAAAGATTGAAAGATAAACCTGACGGCAAACTTGTACTTGTTACCGCTATAACGCCAACTCCGGCCGGAGAAGGGAAAACGACAACAAGTGTTGGCCTTGCTCAGGCTCTGCATAAACTTGGCAAAAAGACCGTTGTTGCCTTGCGCGAACCATCGCTTGGACCAAGCTTTGGCATAAAAGGCGGAGCTGCGGGGGGAGGATATTCACAGGTAGTGCCGATGGAAGATATCAACCTCCACTTTACGGGAGATTTTCATGCAGTAACATCGGCGCATAACTTGTGCGCAGCGATGCTTGACAACCATATTCAACAGGGCAACGAACTCAATATAGACCCAAGAAGGATAGTATTCAGGCGTGTATTGGACCTTAACGAAAGAGCTCTTCGAAAAGTAATAATCGGGCTCGGTGGGAAAACCGAAGGGGTCCCGCGCGAGAGCGGTTTTGACATTACTGTCGCGTCCGAAGTGATGGCTATATTGTGCCTGGCTAATGACCTTATTGACCTCAAAGAACGTTTGGCAAAAATAATCTTAGGATATACCTACGAAGGAAAACCTGTCACGGCAGGGGATATTGGCGCATCAGGCTCAATGGCGGCTTTACTGAAGGACGCAATCAAGCCTAACCTGGTGCAAACCATTGAAGGCGTGCCGGCGTTCATCCACGGAGGCCCCTTCGCAAATATTGCTCATGGTTGCAACAGCGTACAAGCAACAAAGTTAGGATTAAAACTTGCGGAATACACCGTTACCGAATCTGGGTTTGGCGCCGATCTTGGAGCAGAGAAATTTATTGATATAAAATGCCGCACAGCAGGTATAAAACCCGACGCGGTTGTAATAGTCGCAACGATACGAGCGCTAAAAATGCACGGAGGACGCAAAAAAACCGACCTCGGAGTGGAGGACCTTAAAGCTCTTGAAGCCGGAATGGCAAATCTTGAAAAACACATAGAAAATCTAGGCGCGTTCGGATTGCCGGTTGTAGTTGCTATAAATATATTCCCAACCGATTCGGAAGCGGAACTTTCCCTTGTCGAAAGAAAATGCCAGGAAAAAGGCGCTTCCGTAGCTTTGTCCGATATTTGGGCAAAAGGAGGAGAAGGCGGAATAGACATGGCGAAGAAAGTAATAGAAGCATGTTCAAAACCTTCCGAATTAAAATTTATGTATTCTCTTGATATGTCGCCAAAGGAAAAAATCACCGCCATCGCGACAAAAATCTATGGAGCGGATGGGGTTGTTTTTACCGACCAGGCGGAAAAAGACCTTGCGCTGATACACGAACTTGGCAAAGATAATCTGTATATTTGCATGGCAAAAACACAATATTCATTCACTGACGATATGGCAAAAGTCGGAAAACCGGTCGGGTTCAATATAACAGTTCGCGAAGCGAGGATTTCCGCTGGTTCAGGATTCATAGTAGCGATGACGGGCGCAATAATGACGATGCCTGGGTTACCGAAAAAACCCGCTGCATTGACTATTGATGTGGACGAGAATGGGAAAATAACGGGATTGTTTTAATCATGAATAGCATGCATCTCGATAACTCAGGACGACCGGTAATGATTGACGTGAGTTCAAAAATAACAACCCTCCGGGAGGCGGAAGCGGAAGGCATAGTTCGCCTTACGCCCCTAATCTGCAGCGCAATAAGATCAAACAGCTTAATTAAAGGCGATGTGTTCCGAATCGCTGAAATTGCAGGGATAATGGCGACAAAGCGTACCAAAGATATAATTCCGTTATGTCACTCGATAAAGCTCGATCATGCAAAAGTTACGTGCACTTTAGACGATAAATCTAACAGCGTACGCGTTAATTGTGTAGTTAAAGCTTCAGAAGTTACGGGAGTTGAGATGGAGGCCCTTACGGGGGTCTCCGTCTCCTGCCTGACTATTTATGACATGTGCAAGAGCATGGACAAGGGAATAATAATTGAAGGAATAAAGCTATTGCGCAAGAACGGCGGCAAAAGCGGCGACTATGTGGCGGATAGTATTATACAAAATATCAGCGAAAACCTTGAAACTGAAGATAGTGACAGCGAAAATGAAAAAATTATCAGTTCGGGAATTCTTACCGTTAGCGATAAAGGTTATCGTGGCGAGCGCGAAGACGTCTCCGGAAGAATTCTTGAGAAATTACTTATTAATTGGGGCGCGCAAGTGCAACGAAAAGCTATAGTTCCCGACGAAAAAGAGAAAATTGCCACCCAGTTGATAGAATGGGCGGATAGGGACAAACTGAAATTAATTCTTACAACTGGAGGGACCGGGCTGTCTTCCAGGGATGTAACGCCTGAGGCGTTACTTCTTGCAGGTGACAGAATCGTTCCGGGGATAGGCGAGTATATGCGGATAAAATCAATGTCGCAAACTCCAAATGGAATCCTTTCCCGGGGAATTGCAGTCACAAGGGGCAAATCGCTTATAATAGCTTTACCCGGAAGCGAAAGCGGTTCGCGTTGTTGTTTTGAAGCTATAGAACCGGCGTTGCGTCATGCAATTGATATACTAAACGATTGGGAAGGCGAATGCGGAAAAGCATATTAAAAGATATAAAAGCAGGTGAATCATTAAATGGCAATCTCTTATAAAGACTACTACAAAATTCTCGGCGTTGAACGTGATGCGACAGCCGAGCAGATACGCAAGGCGCACCGGAAACTTGCTAAAAAATATCATCCTGATGTCAATAAAGAAGCGGGGGCCGAACAGAAATTCAAAGATGTCAACGAGGCGTACGAGGTGCTAAAAGACACTGACAAACGCCAAAAATATGATACCCTAGGCGAAAATTGGGAGCAGGATTACACCCCGCCGCCCGGATGGCAAAACATGCGCGGTGGTGAGGATTTTGGAGGCGGATTCAGCGACTTCTTTAAAACAATTTTTGGCGCCTTCAATATGGGAGGATTCAACGATGACGGATATGAAAGAGTTTATAATTCCCAGCCCCGGATGCGCGATCAGGAAGTAAGCATGTCTATTTCTCTTGAAGATATTTTTGCCGGCGGAACAAAAACAATAACTATGTCTGCCGGACACAATACAAAGATACTTAATGTAAACCTTCCAAGGGGCATAACTGACAGCTCAAGAATAAAGCTTTCCGGGAAAGCCCCAAATGGGGGAGATTTATATATAACTATTCAAATACAACAAAATCCAAGATATGAAGTGAATGGAAATGATTTGACAAAAAAGCTGATTGTCGCTCCCTGGGAAGCTGTTATCGGCAGCAGCATATCGGTTGAAACTCCTACAGGAGAAGTAAAAATGAAGCTCCCCGCAGGAACTCAAAACGGTCAAAAATTGCGACTAAAAGGTAAAGGATTGCCAAAAAGGGTAGAAAATGAATCAGGAGATTTATATGTGAAAATTGAAATTGCCGTTCCGCAAAAAGTTAGCGAGCGTGAAAGGGAGTTGTGGGAAGAGTTAGCTAGAGTGTCGTCATTTGACCCTAGAGATTAAAACCGAGTCGAAATCAAACGTATGCTTCGTTATTCTCGCTCCCCTTGCTCGACGTAGGTATATCTACGCCGTCGCGGCGGGTCGCAAGAGCCGCCTCGCCTACGTTTTATTTAGACTCGGCATCAAAGATTGTGTTAACAAGCAGATAATTAGAATTTAAGAAAAAGAAGTTGGGGTCAAGTGATACTAGGCATAGGTTTGGATATTTGCAGTATTTCCCGCATGAAGCGCGCAATAAAATGCGACCGTTTCGTGAACAGGATATTTCACAAAGCTGAAATCGAATATGCGGAGGCAAAAGCGAAAGCGGCGGCCAGCTATGCGGTTGCTTTTGCGGCTCGTGAAGCTTTTTGTAAAGCTGCCTCAATTTCAATGTATGAAGTGGTTTTTAGTCAGGATATTTGGATAGAAAGGGATGAGAACGGAAAGCCGGTTATTATGTTATCCGAAAAGATCAAAAATAAATTGTCTCATCGTGGAGAATTATGCTTTCATATAAGTTTATCTCATGAAGGAGATATAGCGCAAGCTTTTGTGATAATGGAAAAACTATGAGAAGAAATCGTGTTGATTGGGAAAAGGAAATGCACAAAACTGAGGAAATACGCATGAGAGGATTTAAAACCTCAATATTGGGGTTTGCTATTGCTGTTTTGTTCCTTTTTGGGGCAAGCCGCATAAATAGTGACGCTTCTTTTGTTTCGCACATAATAATGATAGGGTGCTTTATAGCCGCAACAATTGTGCTTGTATTTACATTAAAAAGAAGAGCAAAAAAGTTAAAACAAATGAGGGATGAGGAGCATGAAGAAAATAATTGAAGTATTTGAGTCCTTTTCTCTTTCAGAGCAAAACACCATTGAGATTGGAGCAAGTATTGGAGGTTTTCTGAGCCCTGGGATTTGCATACTTTTCTATGGCGAATTGGGATCCGGGAAAACAGTTTTTATACGAGGCATATGCAAAGCTCTTGGAATTGAAAGTAAAATTGTAAAAAGCCCGACTTTTACGATTGTGAACGAGTATCAAGGCGTTTATCCGGTTGCTCACGCCGACCTATATAGACTTGAAGGAGATTTAAACGCAATAAAACTCTTATCGTTGAACGAGTATTCGGACGAAGGCTACGTATTGCTCGTCGAGTGGGCGGAGAACGGAGATTTTCATATGGATAACATTATAAAAATTAATATAGAAACTGACAATGATAATATGAATAAGAGAAGATTTATTTTTTCAGCTACCGGAAAGAATGCCAGATATACTTTAGCTGAATTTGCAAAAACACTGCAATGAGGGACATTTTACTTGCCATAGATTGTTCGTTGCGTTATACAGGAATTGCAGTTGCGATGGAAATAAATGAGAATTTTAAAATGCTATCGGAGCTGAATGCTGATATAGGTCTTAAGCAAGCTACAGAATTACCGGCTTTAGCCTTGAAGACAATAAAAGATTCGGGGATAAAAATCAAAGAAATAACTCATGTTGCCGTCACGAACGGACCGGGATATTTTACCGGCGTTCGGATAGGGATGTCGTGGAGCGCAGCTTTTGCTTTCGGAATAGGTGCAAGTATCGTTCCGGTTGGAACTTTAGAAGCTATCGTGTTGTCAGATGATAATGTAATCCCATCAATATTTCTTATTTACGCGGGCAGGAATTCCGTTTATGCAATCACAAAAGGTTTCCCTGCTGACTTAACAGCTGCGGAGTATTCCCTGGATTATATCGCACAATGGGCAGCAATTTATAAAGATATGGACTTTCGGATATTTGTGGATAACATACAAAAAATTATTATTCCATCATTGCCAAATTTACAAACAGTCACGCCAAAAGTTTCAAATGTCGTAGAAATTGCATGGAATAAGCGGGAAAGTTTCTCTATTTCACCATTTGAACTTAAAGCTAATTGGTGCAGAAGCCCTGTTTAATGGATTATTGCTTTTTCAAACAGAAAGTGTTGCACAAGTTGAGATAGATTTGCTTTCGTTTTAATATTATCAATATTAATAAAGACATCCAAAATCTCGGGGTCAAACTGAGTCCCGGAGGCTTCAATCATAATCCTTATAGCTTCATCATGTTCCTTTGCTTTTCTATATAAGCGATCCATTACAATAGCTGAATACGCGTCTGCTATGCACAATATTTTTGACGCTAAAGGGATTTCATTGCCAATTAGCCCATAATACCCTTTTCCATCAACTCTTTCATGATGGTAAAGAATCCATTCGCTTATTGCGTCGAATCCCTCCATATCTTTAATTATTTGTATGCCTATCTTAGGATGCATTTTCATTATTGACCATTCATCCTCAGATAAATTGGACGGCTTATTCAGTACGTATTCTGGTATTCCTAACTTGCCAACATCATGCATTAAACTTGCATACTCAAATTTGAGTCTGTCAATCTTGCGTGAAAGGTTTTTCGGAAGATTATCAAAAATTAAAAGTCCTATGTGTCTTACATGGACAGAGTGTCCTTTAAGGTATACATCTTTGGCGTCAATCATGCTTATCAGTGAACGTATAACCCGCATGTCAACTTCATGAATACAATTTACAAGCCGGATATGCGTTATTATGCCAATATTGACAATGATACTCCCGATGAATAAAAGACCTCCAATAATTCTGATATTATTTAAATTAGCTCCAAGTAAAATTGATGTTCCGATAAAAGAATGGCATGTAAGTAAAAAAACCATAAGCACTAAAAATATTCTCAATATTAATTTAGTATTTCTATCAATTGACTCATCAACCAGCTTCATATTCTCCAGTAAATTTAAGTATAAGAGAACAGCAATAGCAATAATAATAAATCCAGAAAAAACAAATAATGATTCCATTATCTGAGAAATTGGCAAGTCGAAGACGCTCCTTCATTAAATATCTAAAGCAAAACACATGATATTTTGCTTTAGATTCTATAATAGATATATCTTTAGTGGCAGTGATAGGAAGCGAGTTAATATTATTAACATATCGCCGTTGGCAAATACTCCTGCCAACAGCGTAAATAACACGTATATGAAGAGAATCTGTGCAGGTTACTAATGTGTATAAATAACTAAACAAAGCATGTAAATGACAGTGTGTGGCAATTTCTTTAATATTTATTTTTTTGGTGGGTGGTATAGGGTTCGAACCTATGACCTCTTCCGCGTCAGGGAAGCGTTCTTCCACTGAACTAACCACCCCCACGGCAAAAAATTATATCAGTACATTTTATTTTGTCAACGTGATATACTTTAAAATATAGTTAATCGAAGAATACTGAAGGGCAGGATGAGATATGAGTCTAAATTTTGGGTTTTCGCGCTGGACCAACAATACTTCAGTAACCAACATAATAGAAGACACTAAGAAAATTGCGGAAAAATATCTTAAGTTGACAAACTCAAAAAGCTCTGAAGATAGAGTCTTGGCGCGTAAGTCATGGCAAGAACTATCATCAAAGTATTGGGATATACTATTTACACTGGTTGACGCCCAAACAGAATCAATGCCGGATGAAATGGAATTTGACGATGAAGAACAACTTTTTATAAACTACGGATATATTTGTGATGAAGTAACGCCAATTAAAAAATTAAGCCCTGAATTGCTTAGAAAAAGAGCTGCTCCCAGTATTTTCCAATATCAACTGTTTACAGATTATATTGCTGAATGCTGGGCGATGATAAGAGGAAACAAACCTTCACCTGCTGCATGCGGCTATTCCCTTGAAGAAAAAGAAAAGTTACTTATCAATAAACTTCAGACGGATATAGTCGAAACTATTAAAGAGATGAAACTGCTCATTAGATTTGGCAGCCTGCAGTCATCAGAAATTGATGATTTATCTGCGGATCTCATAAAATACCTTATACCGGCGATGAAAGTCAATATGCGTATAAAAGAATACAGAGAAGCCCCGGATGCCATAAGACAGCAAATGAGCCAGGAACGTTTCCGTTATACTGAAGCCGAGAGAGTTATGGAAACGCAACTATCAATAGTCCAAAAAAATGAAGATGAACCAGTTGGGATTCCTGAAATCGACGAATTTCTCACGCATCACGACAAGGTAAAAAGTTTAGCCAGAGTAATAATATACGTTCAGCAGGAACCGATGAAACTTCAAAGACAAATTGAAAGAGTCTCAAAAGCGTGTTCTCAATTTTCGGACCAAATGCTTCGCAAAGAGCTCAAAAACATGATTGTAAAAAAACGTGAGTATATGGTCGTTCCGGCAAAACTTGCCAGAACGGATACCAGCCCGTTGGCCAGCGGTTCTGATATGGAACCATTGACCATTGACGTTGTTTCAGAACTCATAAATGAATATTCATCAATGGACATGGATATGTTTAAAGTACCGAGGATTCGTATGTATGGCATCCCCAAGGTCGTGCTTATTCCTGGACAAGGCTGGGGCAGCTACGATTGGGGCGACAACTCGATAATTATTCCTGTAATTCCCATAAATGATATTGGTAAAACAATCACTTACGCGTTAGCGTCGTTTCGCTGGGACAGCGATGAGGATAGGAGTATAAAGAATGGTTACGAAAACAATATCAAAGAAAATAGAGGAAAATCAATAATAGAACTTAGCAACTCGTTTTATAAGGACTATTTTATTTATATTACTAAAGAAAAGAAAGGTTACCGCGTACTTCCGCGCGAGACGAGCAAGGCATTTGCCTCAATATTTGCCCCTCGTAAAGAAGGCGACTGATTCCAGTTTAAAATCATACGTATGCTTCGTTGTTTTTGCGCGCGCCACTCGACGTAGGTCTAACTACGCCTTCACTGCGGCGCGCAAAAGCCGCCTCGCCTACGTCCGATTTCAAATTGGAATTTAAACTTTAACGTATGCTTCGTTGTTTCAGGAGGAGCGCCA
>WRNQ01000021.1 GCA_009776565.1 Synergistaceae bacterium
GCCCCGAAGGGGCGTTACAGAACTACATGCGAGAGTTTAAGCCTAACATATTGTAACGCCCCGGCGAGGTCTTATTGGATTATAGGATTCTCATACCCCCGTCCTACGCCTTTATATAGAACCCCGCCCTACGCCTTTATATAGAACCCCGCCCTACGTTACAAATGAAAATATCTTTTTTACCATTTTTCCGCGCGTTACGGGGAAAATGATACCAGGGTGATATTAAATATGGGCAAGAATAGCAAAGGGATACTTCTGTCCGAGCTTGGGAAGCTTATAGGCGCTGAGCTTCGGGGAGAAGATAGAGAAATAAACGGGGTAGCGGCGCCTGAAGAAGCTTCTCCGGATAAATTATGCGTAGTATGGGATTTAAAAGAACTCAGTAAGATTTCGCAAGGAATTCCTGTACTCAGCGCAAAAGAGGCAAATAGGGACGGATTAGTAAATGAAAACCCCAGATTTATTCTTCCGGCGCTTTTGTCTATATTTGAAATCAGGAAACCAAAATACAATGGCATTCACCCAAGCGCCATTATTGGAAAAAATTGTGAAATTTCTCCNNCNTCCTGGATAGGTCCATNTTGCGTGTTAGGGGACAATGTAAAAATTGATGAATCAGTGCAGCTTGAAGCAAACGTATATATTGATGACGGGTGCGTAATAGGAAAAGGAACCGTCATTGAATCGAACGTCTCAATAAGACGCGCGCAAATAGGAGCAAACGTGATTTTGCATTCAAATTGCGTTATTGGGTGCGAAGGATTCGGATTCATACCAACTCCGGCCGAGATATTGAAAATTCCGCAAATTGGCGGCGTTATTATCGGAGACAATGTGGAAGTTGGAGCGTGTACTGCAGTTGACTGCGGAACTATAGGAGATACCGTAATCGGAGATGGAACAAGAATGGATAACCACGTGCAAATTGGTCATAATTGCAAGATAGGCGCAAATTGTATTTTATGCGGGAAAGTGGGCGTTGCAGGTAGCGCTGTAGTAGGAGATAACGTAATTTTGGCGGCTGAAGCATCGGTACGCGATCATGTAAAAATAGGTCCTGACACACAAATAGCAGGACGCGCGGGCGTGACGCATAGTATCCCATCAGGCGTTACGGTATCAGGATTTCCCGCGCAGGACCACAAAAAAGAACTAAAACAACAAGCTCATATATCGCGCCTTCCAAAACTTTACGAGCGAGTGAAAAAGCTTGAAAAAATAGCGGGAATGGAGAAAGAATGAATCGCCGGCTTGTAAAAAATGTCAGCTTTGAGGGAAAAGGACTTCATTCGGGCAGAGAATGCAAAGTAACGCTTTCTCCATCCGAGGAGTTTTCTATGGCGTTTAACGGGGTTTGCTTTCCTATAAAAGAGTTGAAAATTGAAGGAAGCTCCCGCGGCTCCGATTTGATTTTTCCTGACGGCTCAAAGGTTCGTACTGTTGAACACCTTTTATCCGCAATAGGCGGGCTCGGGCTATGGAAAACAAATATAAAAGTTGAAGGATTTGAAATTCCGACAATTGACGGTTGTTCGGAAGCTTTCTCCCGCGAATTACTTGAATCCTCGGAGGAATGTGAACCTGTAAAGCCGCTTGAAGTTTATTCTACAATATGCTGTGAAAGTGTAAATGGCGCTTTCATTTCGGCCGCACCAGGCGAAAAGCTCAGCATAACGTACATCATAAAATACGAAAATGATTTAATAGGGACGTTATTATACGACTATAACGAAACCAACTGCACAGGCTACATTGACGATATCTCGCGAGCGCGGACTTTTGCTCTCGAAAAAGATATAAAACAATTGCTGCAGAACGGAATGGCTCTCGGCGGAACCCTTGAAAACGCAATTTTAGTTGGAGAGACTGAAATTCAAACAAACGGGGGATTAAGATATAAGGACGAATTCGTAAGACATAAGGTGCTTGACCTGATAGGCGATTTGGCGCTTGTCGGCAGACCGTTACGCGCAAAAATTGTGGCAATACGCGCCGGGCATCTGCCTCATCAACAATTCATTGAAAAATTAAGGAGGTTATCCTAGTTGCTTGATATTTTTGAAGTAATGAAGGTGCTGAAGCATCGTTATCCATTTTTGTTAGTTGACAGAATTCTTGAATGTGATGCAGACCACGCGATAGGATTGAAAAACGTAACGATAAANGAGCCTTTTTTTCAGGGGCATTTCCCAGGGGAACCCGTAATGCCGGGCGTCCTCATATTGGAGTCGATGGGACAGGTTGGCTCGATAATGGCTACCGCTCAGACTGATCAAGATAACTTNAAAGGCAAAATTGTGTTTCTTACCGGAATAGATAAAGCAAAGATTCGAAAACCAGTCCACCCAGGAGATTCGATAATCATCAAAGCAAAAATGCTAAAGCGGCGNTCAACCGTAGGCAAAGCCTGGGTAGAAGCGTTTGTGGATGAAGAATTGGTTGCCGAAGCGGAGTTTTTATTCTTCGTAGCTCCAACACTGAAAAAGCAGGAAACGGAGGAATAATTATGATTCACCCTACCGCAATAGTTTCTCCTAAAGCAGAATTAGGAAATGGAGTTGAAATTGGAGCTTATAGCATAATCGAAGAAGCTCGCATTGGAGATAATACGGTAATAGAAGCATATTCCCGCATATGCAGTTTTGTTGAAATGGGAACTGACAATCATGTACACAGCCACGCTGTCATCGGAGGAGAGCCGCAAGATCATGGTTACAGGGGAGAAAAGTCTTTTGTAAAAATTGGAGACAGGAATATTTTCCGCGAATATGTAACCGTTAACAGAGCCACAGGTGAAGGTTATGTCACATCTGTAGGCAATGACTGCCTGCTTATGGAAGGCGTCCATGTGGCGCATAACGCCGAGATAAAGAATAATGTGACATTGGCAAATAAAGTTGGAGTATCAGGATTTGTACAAATCGACGATTACACGGTGCTTGGAGGAATGGTTGGAATTCATCAATTTGTGCGAATTGGAACCTATTGCATGGTGGGAGGTATATACCGCGTCACCAAAGACATTCCGCATTATACGCTTGCTGCGGGAGAACCTTTACGCCTTATGGGCATTAATGTCATTGGACTTCGCCGGGCAAATTTCTCATCCGACCTGCGCAGGAAAATTAACGCGCTTTACAAGGAATTATATGATACAAGCAAGGTTTTCTCTTCTTCTCTCGAAGAACTTCACGCGAAGCTGGAAAGCGTAGAAGATACTCCTAAGGAATTGATCAGTATATTGGACTTTTATAAAGACTCAAAACGCGGCATTACATTTTGGGGAGGCAGAAACACAAACGAAGAATAATATTATATACTAGGTTTGTATTTATGCTTATAAATTAAACGTAGGCGAGGCGGCTTTTGCGCCCCGCCGCGAAGGCGTAGAAAGACCTACGTCGAGCAAGGGCGCGCAATACCTATCGCTCGCTTTCAGCTCGCTGGCACCTCCGTCCCGCCACGCTAACGCTCGCGGTCCTCCTGAAACAACGAAGCATACGTTTGATTTTATCTGGGTATGTAGGTGAGTGTCATTGCGCCTTCCAAATTCAATCCAATCTCGATACCCTGACCGGTAACGCGCAAAGAGTTGAATTTTGCGGATTTTAGCGTTCCTTTAAGCTCAAACTCGTCATTAAGTTCACGAGACTCAATTATATTGCGCGCTTCATCGGCAAGCTCATCTATTTTTGCTCCAAGCTCCCAGCTTAACCTTTGATTTAAAGCATTGATAAGGACAGGGCGCAAAAGCCACGCCGCCGTTTCAACAATCGTGTCGCGCGTCCCTTCCTCCAAAGCAAAATTTTTTATGGACAAAACTCGAGCGTCTTCGTCAAAATATGGCTCTCCCGCAGCATATAGTGTCCCGCTTGAAGCGCCCGCTTTTATTCCAAACGCGGCTATCAAGCGTTCTCCACTGCCCATAAGACGCAACGAATTCACGCTGACTGAAGTGACTCCCATATCAATTATTTCTCCTGACAAAGCTTTCATAGCTTCCTGCTCAAGAGAGTCATAATTAAGCAACGCTTTCACAATAAGGTTAATTGATTCATCATCCGGAACATAATTCTCAAGTGAGGGTAAATTCTTTTTCCGTGTNCGAGCGATATCTCCCATCCCCATTGATAACGATATTCCCGTCTCCACGCTTGCCTTGAATGTTATTTCATCCGGCGCTATATCAAGAGAAGAAGCTCCTATGCTTCTTGGGTCAAAATGAAGGTAAACCGAATCCGCCACTTTAACCGGAATAACTAAATTATCCCATTCCCTTTGCATAATATCCCGCAAGCGCACTTCTTTATTTATTACATCATCAATTTTATATAAGTTATCCCGGATAGCTTCCCTCAAAAATCTGTCGGATTCGCTTTGAAGACCTATCCGGAAGCCCGCAACATTGAGTCTTGGAGATTTCGTCCACTCAAAATCGACTTTAGCGTCAGTTTTTATACTCCAATCTCGTCCAATGCTTGGATTGACAGTTATAAAAAGTTTGAGAGCTCCTTCAGTTTGCGCGCTAAAAGGTACTCTGACNATTGCAGCCAGGACATTACCNACAAAACGNACTTGAAATACAACCGGAAGAGAGATTTTTATTCTTCCATTTTCTGTCGTAACATGCGCATCCTCTTCCCGTCTNATTCTATAATTCAATTTGCCTTTTATTGTTCCGTCAAGGTATTCGACATCACCGTTATATTGTCTCACCAGGTTTCTGTTGGTTAGCGACTGTAAATCGTCCACTGACATTTTAACCGGAACAGTTATATGGGAAGAAGGAACCTCAGAAGGCGGAATATATGAACGAATCAGTTGCGGCTGCGGAAACTCAGGTATCACAATTGGGTCATCTCCTCTGAACACCTTGCCTGATATGCTCCCCGAAAANTACAACGCCGTTAAACATCCGGCAATTAAAACAAGAAATAAAAGTATCGCCTTTTTCATTTTACTGCTCTAAANATTTCTTTGAAATTGATGAATGTATCAGCAAGCGATTCTTGCTTAACTTTTTCCACTTCAAATTTCAGGGCGCGAAAAACGCATTGAACAGCTATACTTATTCCAAATACCGATATGAGAGTTCCAATTCCGACAAAACCTCCAAGAAGCCATCCTAATGCTACAGCAGAGCCTTCAATCATCCCGCGCGCCACCCCAACCCTGCATTTAAATCTTCTTACAACCATAACCATTAATGAGTCTCGTGGTCCAGCGCCAAAACCGGCGCCAATATAAAAATAGCTGGCAAAAGCTATGACTATAAGGCCAGCCGCTAACATGATAAAACCTGTTATTTGCGTATCCATCGTTGGTATCATTCCGCTATTAAGCAAGATATCAAGGAACGCTCCAATAAGCAGCATATTCAAAATTGTTCCAAACCCGATTTTTTCTCCAAAAATAAACGTACATACGACAATCACAAAACCAACGGATATGCTTGCCACTCCCATTGTAATACCGGTATGTATAGATAAACCCTTATGAAGCACGTCCCACGTCAAAAAACCAATGTTTCCGTGCATTGTAAGAACAGTTCCAAAAGAATAAAGAAAAAGACCAAATATAAGCCTGATAAAACGATTTATGAAATTTAACATGACTTTTCTCCTAACACAAAACTAAGCCTCTCCCGAATATCAATTTTAGTAGAAAACACTAAAATGTACTTCAGAAGAGGCTTTCATAACAATTGTATTAATATACTAACCTTCAGGTTCAAACATATCCTTTCCTACTCCGCATACAGGACAAGCCCAATCTCCGGGGATTTCTTCAAAAGGAGTTCCTGGCTTAATATTAGAATCAGGGTCTCCAGCCGCAGGATCATAAACATAGCCACAAATCGTACATACATACTTCACTTCTAAATTCCTCCCTTTTCTCAATAAGAGCCGATTGTTAACGGTCCATTAATGTAATTATATATCTCATTGCATATATAAGCAATTCGTTTTGCAAACCGCGTTTCTTTGGCTGTAAAAAACAGCAGACATTTTTTTAGTCCATTGTTTGCAAAATACAAGTAAAATTTTTATCTATAGAGTCAAATAGGCGAGAATTATATGAAATCCTATAGTGCAATTTCATCTCCTTGCCAATCCTCGCTCGTTGGAGCAGTATCAAGAAATAGCTTACAAGCATTTAACAGTTTTTTAGTTACTTCGTTGAACTCAATTACGGCTTCCAGATCATCAGGCGCACAATTAGGTAGAGCTTCAGGTGGTCTTGGATGAGAGTATATAATATCTGCATGCCCTAAAAAAATCTCCCGACTATCCTTTATGCCCACATTCGCCTCCTTTATCATAGCGCATTTTAATGCTACAAAACCTTTAAAACAACAATCCTTTACTTTAGAAGCAATTTCTTTCCCTCGCCTCTTACATTCTGTCACTGGAACATAATGGAAACGAATGACTGAAACATTACAACTTCCGATAGGCGGCTTAAAAATATTTGGTTTAATTTTTTTGTTTTTATAAAAGTGCCTTGTATCAACACTGCGCAAAATGATTTCGTCATCGGCAATAACAATAGGTACTGAATGTTCTTCTGATTCGACTAATTTATTAATTTTCATTTCATACGCTAACTATTTGTACGTTTTCATATATCAGATAGAGTCGATATTGGGATGTTATCTTGAAGGTACCCGTTCCACAGCTTGCTTCCATTATTAAGTATTTCAACATAGCTTGCTTGAGTTAAAGTAGCAGAAATTGCTAAATCCTTCCTATATCCATTTTTATCTCCCACCAGAAAGCAAAAATTATTCTTTCCAATTTCGAGATAAAATTCCACATCATTGTGGAACCACTCCAGTATTACTGTACCATTTGGGCTGGGAGTAATTTCAGGAGCGCCCCATCTTCGACATAAACTTCTAACTGCATTCACTGAATTTTCAATTACTTCTTTTATAATCGGTAATGCTCCATCACCATCCCAGTTTTCCTTTAATTCAGCTAAATCCATTATTTCCTTGACTATTCCATATGTAAGATCACTTGAAACAACATGAAACAGGTATGAAGAAACATTTTGCAGATTGGGAGCACTGCATGCGTAGTGTATTTCATTTACATATCCATATATATTTTTAGGAGATAAAGTAGTAGATGTAAAGTCTAAAGATTTCGGCATAATTGCTGAAGAAAACGACATGATTTTTCAATCCTTTCTAAAACGATTAAAAAATTGCTGAATGATATGCTCTGTGCGGTCAAGCATATTCTCGCTCGCTTCTAAAGTAGTGAAATAGTTTGCATTTTCATTATAGCTGTGACGATCATTGATATCATGTATTATTTCAATGCCTCGCTTTATACTGTTGCTTGCAGGAATGCGCGGCACAACAAAAGGATTCTCTCCGTCCAGCATTTCTCGATATAAACCTATTTGAAATATATTAAAAAATTTGCCCTCCAATACTCCCGCTTCACGAAACGTGTATTCATATGTGGAATCTATTCTGTACTTCTCCACGATAAAGGATTGTAAAAAAACTCGGAGTTTTTCCTCTTCGTCCGGGGTAAGGATCAGAATACGAGTGACAACGCCAGAGAAAAGAGCCTTGCATTTTATCTCCTCCAAAATATTGTGTAAAACACGGATTCGTTCACTCAGGTAATTTTTCCGCTGCTCCATAGCGTCTACAGTTAAATAATCATCAGAATATCGTACGTTTAGAATTGCTTCTTTTTGATTAAATATTATTTGGCTAAAACCGTGTAATGAATTAAAAATAAGCCGCGGTGTAGTAGGTTCCATTTCATCAGGAATAGGAGTTATAATTGGAACATTATAACCAGCATCTGTAGAATACGAATCCATATATTTTTTTAAAATATCTTCAATCTGGTTTGCGCAACGCCTTATCTCTTTTTTATAGTCAAACACTATAATAAACGCATTATTTACAAAAATAGGATCATCCCAATGTAATGTCATTACATTAACCTTCCTTTCAACTTTCAATGAGACACACGGTATTATAACCTATTCAAAGAGATACTGCTAACTATTTTACCGTGTTAGAAAGGACTCCGATGTTTTCCACTTCTATTTCTATTAAATCGCCCTCTTTTAGCCTGCCGACTCCTGAAGGGGTGCCCGTTACGATGACGTCGCCGGGTAAAAGAGGCATAACCTGGGATAAAAAATGAATAAGGTATGGAACGCTGAAAATCATATCCGAAGTGCGCGAATCCTGACGCGTCTGCCCATTTAGCCGTGACGACACCCGCAAGTCTGTCGGCGAAATATCGCAGACTATCCATGGTCCGAGAGGGTTGAACGTATTAAAAGACTTTGCAAGCATCCATTGCCCATCCCTTTTCTGTATGTCACGGGCGGAAACGTCGTTAGCGCAAGTATAGCCAAATACATATTCAAGAGCTTCTTTTTCTTCAACTTTATACGCCACTTTTCCCATAACGACCGCAAGCTCAGCTTCGTATTCAACAACCTCAGTTAATCCAACAGGATAGATTATGTCCGACCCATGCCCCGTTATGCTAGTTGTTGATTTTAAAAAACTTATAGGCGCTTCCGGTATCTGAAGTTTAACTTCGTTTGCGTGGGCCCGGTAATTCAGCCCAATAGCTATAAGTTTTGACGGTAGTACGGGCGGAAGCCATTTTTCAATCTTCGCCACAGGAAATCTCTCGCCGGTCGTCCTGAAATCCCCCCAGAATTCTCCAATAACCGGAAACACATAATCATCTTCAATGTATCCGCTTATTGTCTCCCCATTATATAGCGCGCGCAAATATTTTCTGTTCATCATAGATTCTCCTCAAATATTTAGGATATTGTGATTGTTTTTATCCGATGACCCACTCTAATACCCACATCTATAGACGGCATAGAGCGGCTCAGCCCCTGAATCAGCTCGGCTAAGCTTAAGAGAGGGATTAAAAAATCCCACTGAAGCAAGTCTCACTTTATATTTTAATATATATTGACAGAAAAGTGATTAAAACGCGCTTGGAAAATACTCAGAAAATTGATAGACTGTGTCATTTTATCCAAAATAGAAGAGAGGACGACCATTGAGCGGGAGGAGGCAAAAATAACCGTTATCGCAGCTTGTTTTTCGTGCTATAATTAATTTTACTAATACTCGTTTACCATAACGTAAATAAAGTGTTATACAATACAAAAAAGAAGGCGAGAGTTTTTGATTGTGAAAGAAATAATTACTATTGCTAAACTATTTGAAGCAACAAAAGAGTTTTGCGTTATCGAAGGAAGAATTAATTTTCCGGAATTGATAGGGGTAACGGATGGCAAAGCTGTAGGCACTTTTGTTGAGCATAGATTGAAAGATTACTTAACTGAACGATTTGATATTTCGATTGGAAATAGTGCATCAGGGATTGACTTACCTTCCTTAGAAATAAATACAGACATAAAAGTGACTTCAGTTAGACAACCACAATCTTCATGCCCGTATAAATCGGCTCGTCAAAAGATTTTTGGATTGGGATATAATCTACTTGTTCTCGTTTACGATAAAAATGACACCAGCGACAGTAGTTATTTGAATTTTCTAAACTGCACATTCATTGAAGATTTTAGAACAGCAGATTTCACTGTAACAAAGCGTATTTCTGAAATGCTGAATGATGGCGCTAATAAAGAAGATATTATTGGCTTTTTTATAGATAAAAATCTCCCTGGTGACTTAATTACACATGAACAATTGGTTGATGAAGTTTTTGAAAAAGGGGTTCAGCAAGGGTACTTAACAATTTCTAATGCGCTTCAATGGCGATTACAATATCAACGTGTCATTTCGTTGAGCAACAGTGTTTCGGGGGTTATCAATTATGACATTGGCAGATAGAATTGATAAGACTCCCGTTGAGTATGGTGATTACCAAACTCCCTCTCTGTTTGCTTTGAGGGTATGCGAAAGATTATCCTCTTTTTATGGACTGTTGCCCGATGTTATTCTGGAACCTACATTTGGTACAGGAAACTTTTTTGATGGGATAGTTGCAACATTCCCACGTACTCGAACGCTTTACGGAATTGAGATTAATGATATTTATTATAAAACTGCTTTGAGTAGGATAGAACTAAATCCTTCAAGGCAGTTTGATGTGAAATTATTCAATGCAGATATTTTTTCTTTTGATTTTAATGAAATAAAAGATAGTTTTTCATCAAAAGAATCATTATTGATAATTGGGAATCCCCCTTGGGTTACTAACTCCCAATTAACATCTATTGGCAGTTCTAATCTTCCATTAAAGAGTAATTTTAAGGGGCATTCTGGATTGGACGCTATGACGGGTAAAGGAAACTTCGACATTGCGGAATATATTATTCTTAAACTTCTCAGTGAATTTTCGTATTACAATTGTACTTTGGCGATGCTTTGTAAAACTATTGTCGCCAAAAATATAATTAAAGAAGTTAATAAATATGTTTTCTCCATGTCCTCAATGGATTTGTTTACCTTCAATGCTGACGAGATATTTGGGGTCAGTTGCGATGCTGGATTACTCGTAATCCGATTGGGTAAATCTGCAAAAAAAACTTGTACAGTATACGACTTTGATTCAAATGAGAAAATACGTGAGTTTGGCTGGATGGGAAACACTTTCTATTCAAATGTGCAAAACCTCAATG
Source organism: Synergistaceae bacterium (assembly GCA_009776565.1). The sequence goes on from WRNQ01000021.1 coordinate 10,660, forward strand.
CACCTTTTAGCATTGATGGTAAATGTCCATTTGAGTGGCGCCAAGGAGTTAAGCACGACTGTTCAAAAATAATGGAGCTTGAAGTTGGCGAATCTGGTTTATATCAAAACGGAATAGGCGACATATATGATTTTCAACTTGGACGTTTTGTTTATCCATTAGTAAAGAGTTCGGATATAAAAACACACGAAATAAAGAACATTAGAAAGTATGTTATCGTTCCTCAGAAACGAGTTAACGAAGATACTTCAAAAATCAAAGAACAAGATTTCATTGTTTGGGAATATCTTCAAAAATACGAGTCATATTTGTCTGCCAGACGCTCAGCTGTTTATAAGAAAGCGCCAAAATACTCTATCTTTGGTATTGGAGATTATTCATTCTCAAAATATAAAATTGGTATTTCCGGCTTTTATAAGGAACCTATTTTTGCTCTTATTACAGGCGAAATACCAATAATGATGGACGACACTTGCTATTTTTTGAGTTTTGATTGTATTGAAGTTGCAGTTATAACACTTGCACTTCTTAACAGTCCAGAATGTATAACATTTCTAAAGTCAATTGCATTCATAGATTCAAAGCGCCCTTATACAAAAGATGTCTTGCAACGGATTGATTTAGAAAAATTATGGCGTTCGATTGAGTTCAAATATGTTAGGGATTTCATAAAAGAGTTATCTATAGATTATTCCTTATCAGAAGCAGATTATGACAATTATCGCACATTGTTTCCAGTTTCACAAATGGTTTTAGAAATGAGTTAAGGATGGCTTCCATACCTTAATTCGCTTTATTTACATTTTTAGTATTCTAAGCTTTTCCTTCAGTAATTTGACGGTCACTTCATCAAATTCTTTTTCTTTATAGTAATACTCTTCAAAGCATTCTATGAACGGCATTATTTTGATTTGTTCATGCCTTGGCAAACGGTCAGAAAATTCGTGGAGCCCTTCGCTTTTGTGCTTAGTAAATCCTTTTCTTTTCATTATCCGCACAAAACTATGCACTAAAGCTTTGCTCTTATCTTCACTTATAACCTTCCAAATAATAAATGCGCCAATGATAATAAGAACCACAACTCCAAAAACGATTGGCAGGGTTTTGAAAAATTCATCAAAAGAAGAAATATTCGGATTTCGGACAATATCCTTTATTGCTTGCATTATCTCTACTTGAAGTTCAAGATTATAGTTCAGGACAAATTTTGTCCAATGGTAATCCAACAGGTCCAGATATGCCTCAAAGAAGCCATAATCATCCATGTCCCAGTCTACTAAATTAGAAGGTGGGGTGGGGTCGTACCGCAACCAGGAAGACCTTTCCTGATCCCATAATTCAACCCATACATGCGCGCTCTCCTCGAAAACAGCGTAATAACCTCCTGCTTCGTTATACATACCGCCTTTATAACCGCCAACAAGCCTTGACGGTATATCGGCCATGCGCAACATTACACCCATCGCGGAAGCAAAAAACTCACAACTCCCTTTTTTGTTCTCAAATATGAAGTGCTCCAAAGCGTCGTTGTCATCTGATAAATCAGTAAGGGAGTATTCGAAATTCGGAGGAGATAAATAATACAGTATTGCGGATATTTTTTCGGATTGATTTAATCCTTCCGTAATTCGTGCAACTTCGCCCCAGAGTCTTGGAATAAAACCCTGGGGGAGTTCCAGGTTGCGTCTTCTTCTGAAATTTGAGCCGGATATGGTTAAAGAATTAGCCGGAGATGAGACGGCGCTATATTGAAGCCTTCTGCCGTCATTCCTTCCTCTGTAAACAATTATTCCATTTGCAGAGATTTCAGCGTTAACATTATTAACCATTACAGGTATATCCAAGGCAAATAAATATCTGCGCCTCCCGGGCTCCAGATATATCTCCTGCTTTACTAAACTTGTATTTGAATATACATTGCTTGAATTCGGCGGATTTGTTGAAGATATCCACGTTCTGCCGTCAAATGAATCCATAACAACTCCACGCCAGTATGGAATAAGCAGTTGTTTCTTCATTTCCGCGCGGAAAGCAAGTTTATTATTTTTTTGAATTTCGCTGACGCCACCTAAACTTACATGGTCGGAGAAACCAATCTGAGCGGAACCCTGCGAGCCTACAACTCCAAAAAAAGGAGAACGAACGCGCGGAGCTATTACGAAAATAAATAAACAAGTTGGAATGGTCAGCAAAAATATTAATAAGACGCGATAAAGCAATTGTTTTAAATTTTTGAAAGAAATAACCCCTTGGGGGTCTTTCGTTTGCCAGGCGGACAATATCATAATGAACGAGCAGAGTATTCCCTCACCAAAACAATATAAAACAAAGCTTTTGTCCATTGATACCATTGCGTAACATATAAGCATCATGAGGTTCAGAAGCAGGAGCTGCATATAGTCGCGCGCGGATTTCTTTTCTATTATTTTTACGGCTGTCATTGCAAGAATAACTTTCATAAAAGGCTCAATAATATTGTTACGCCTCAACTGGGATAAAATAACGACAAGAACTGCTAAAGCACAGAAATTAATAATTATTCTCGGAGGAGATAAAAGATATTCAAATTCCATTGCAAGCCCAACAAAAACGAAAACAAAAAACAAAACCAGGTATAGATGGCTAACTTCATAATAAGCCATGTTTACTGAAAGCACCGAGCATATAAGCGTAGAAAAAACCAATAGTTTATTTATTGAAATCGTATTATTCATGATAATCCGCCAGCATTTCCAAGAGCTTCAGCTTATGAGCCCGTTCTGCGGACGGAGGAATAAGCTCTCCACGCGTCAACATACCTATTGGAATCCCGCTTTTCATTGATTGCGATATTGCGTATGAAGCCATTGAAAGCCCTCTTTCTATTCCAGCCGAAACTAACCTGTCAAGCTCTATTATCTTACCTATGCCAGCGCCTTCTCCTTCGTATAGCTTTGTATTCAGTTTTCCTGTTTTTGCCGAAGATTTCCAATGAACGCGCCTGAACGAATCACCCTCTTCGTAAGGGCGTATTCCGACTATATCCGTTTCGACTAAAACTGAGGCGGAACTTTCCGCGTTATCTTCATCTTCCACTTCATCATTAATAAAAACTACCTCGGGCAAGCATTTGAGAGGAGAAGGAAAAACTACGACATGTTCTTCAAAATCAAAGGCTCTATAACGTTTAAATAAGTTAAAAGGATATATTGATGATATATGAAAAAGGCCAGCCGGATGCCTGCCTCTGCTATTGAATTTAGTAAATATTGCTTTTTCAAGGGTTTGTCCGGGCTGAATTATCGGCAAAAACGCCTCATCTCCTCCATATTCAATGCTTATTAAAAAAAGCGGAATAGAGGATTTTCTATTGACAGCATTGACGCGGATAGCACATTGCTCTTCTGCATAAATCTCGTCAGGGAAGCTGACCGATAGATCCGCTCCATATAAATTTCTCCTGCCTATTATCCCGGACGAAAGTAAAAAGCTAAGCAACATTGCAGTTACAAGATACAGCAGGTTATTTCCACTATTGATAGACACAAGACCAAGACCCGCAGAAATAAGAGCATACAAGACGCCGCCAGTACGAATACCAATTACTTTACGACGCATATCATTAAAAAATAGTTATTCCAAGCATGATATTTTTAAGAACTTCCTTTTTCTGCGCTGTTGAATTCCTCTTGAAAAGTAACCGGTGAAGCAGCACGTCGAACGCAATTAATTTGATATCCTCATGGATTACATAATCTCTTGACTGTATCCATGCGCAAGCTCTGGCGGCCTGTAATAAAGTCATCGCGCCTCGTGTGGATATCCCAACTTCAATATCGTTATGGTTACGTGATATTTCAGTTAACTCCAATACATAGTCCAATATTTTTTCGGATATCTTGACATTTTGAATAATATCTTTCTGCATTTCCAAAAGCTCATCCACGGAAATTACAGCCTGTATATTATGTATCTCGTCCCGCTGGCTTCCATAACGCAGTATCTCCCGCTCAGCTTCTTGCACAGGATAACCTATTGAAATTTTCATCATGAACCTGTCTATCTGAGACTCNGGTAAAGGGAAGGTTCCCGAGTGCTCTGCAGGATTCTGCGTTGCTATTGTTATGAAAGGATTGGGCAAATAATGAGTGACCCCGTCTATTGTAGTTTGCTCTTCTCCCATCGCTTCCAAAAGAGCGCTTTGTGTTTTTGGCGTNGCGCGATTAATTTCNTCAACTAAAACCAGGTTGTTGAAAACAGGACCTGCTCTGAATTCAAACTCTCCGCGTTCNGAACGGAATATATTGAGACCCGTNACGTCGGAAGGCAAAAGATCGTTTGTACATTGGATACGTCCGAAGTTTAAGCCAAGCACTTTCGCTAAAGCAATGGCAACGGTTGTCTTCCCAAGACCCGGTAAGTCTTCAAGAAGAATATGTCCCCGGGATAAAATACAGATGAGCATTTTTACAGTAGATTTACCCTTCCCATGTAAAATATTCGAAAGGTATTCCATTATATTTTTTATTTTACTATTTTTTATTGCAATAAAACTATCCATAATTTTCTATCCCTTTTCGTATCAAATAATATTAATATATTTTAAATTCTATCACCAAATAATTAATTTTTACAATAAAAACAAAACAATAGCCGCCAGGTATGCCGCNCTCCGGAAAGAGAAACTCAAAATTCTTCCATCAAAATAAAGCATATATTTAGTATAATAACTAATACCGGTTTGAATTCAAGCGTAGGCGAGGCGGCTCAGGAGGAGCAAAGCGACGGAGTCGCCAGCGTAAGCGATAGGTGTTTGCGCCCCGCTGCGAATACGTAGACAGACCTACGTTGAGCAAGGGGAGTAGAAGCAACGAAGCATACGATTGAATGCAAATTGGTATAATATGTATTCGGCATAATTTAGCGATATATAAAGGCAGGGCTAATTGATGAATTTTATCGACGATTTTTTAAGCAAGCACAAAAATGACGGACTTGCAGAGAGAATTTTCAGAGGGCTGTCTGTTTCTCCATATTTAAAGGACATAGCAAAGCTCAGGATAGAAACGCTTAAAGATTTTCCATATCTATATGCGGGAATTCTGGAAAAAGAAGTTGAGTACCTGGAGAAAACTTATCTTTCATCAAATGATTCATGGTTTTTGCTTTATCTTTCAAGCATTGGCGTAGCCGGAGGTATAGGAATAACTCCTCTTGACATGCTACCCGACGAGATAAAAGAACCGTTTATTATAAACGGCCTGGAAATATCTGAATATATGTATATTGGAGAAGCTATGCTGAAAAGAGATTATCGTGACAGAGGCTTATTTAGGAATATGCTGTCATTTGCAGAAAAACAAGCTAAACAGGCTGGAAAAAAGTACACAGTGTTTGCGTACGTTGACCGTGAAAAGAATGATAATCAAAACAACAGGGCAGGAGATTCGTTTTGGGAAAAATTCGGATATTTCAAGATTATAAACGACCCCATAGAAATGAAATGGGTAAGGTCAGATACGCGCAGAAGTGAGACTAATATATTATTCTTGTGGGAAAAACAGCTCTAGTTCTTTCCACAATGACAACGGGCATCCCAACCCAAACCATTTCTTTAAGCTCTGATATATCTTCATTACTCATCCTTATGCAGCCTTCAGACGCGCTGTAGCCAATTGAATCAGAGTCATGAGTTCCATGTATTCCTATTCCCGTCCATGGCGGCGTATTCAGCCTGATAAACCAGGGACCGTAAGCTTCTTGAATCACGCCTTTTCCATCCCCAAAGTCATGAGCCCATTTACTTGAATCCTGAATCTGACTTATACTGAAAGTTCCATTTGGCGTTCTGTTGTCACCAACGCGCTGCTTATCCCCCGCTTCTATACCGACGGCAATGTTCCATTCGTGCAATACTATCTCCCGATTATACAAAGTAAGTCTGTAATTACCTTTATCAATAAGTATCCATTGATTCCATTTACGACGGCCAGCAACATTCCCAAAATCAATGGGGGGGAACTGCTCAAATCTGAATGTGGACGTCATATCTTTTTGCAACAGATCTCTTTCCGGTAGGTCTCTTTCATCAGGGCTCTTGAATCTACTTGGAATTTCTATCGGTATTATCCAGGAGCCGCTGTCAATCTGCGCGTCACTTGAAGAATCTGAGCTCACAGTTTCCTTTATATCTAT
>WRNQ01000022.1 GCA_009776565.1 Synergistaceae bacterium
TTGCAATAATGTCAGAAAAGAACACAAAAAAATAAGCCGCCCATCGTCGGTATGGCTTATTTTTTTGACTTTAAATAAATTTTAGAGTCCGGCTATTCACCGCCGAATGGCTTACAACTGAGGGGACGTTACTCGCGTTCCCTCTTTTATATATAATACAACATTTAATTTTATTGTCAACTTGGCAACCGGGTAAATAAAAACCGGTTAGATGCTATGTCTTCCAGCTCTTTTTTGTATCATCTCACTAAATCATCTCAGGTTTTGTTTTTGCGCCAATTCACGTTATTCACCGTTCAATCAATTGTTCACAGTATAGAAAAGTGTTAATATAGCGGGGGTAAGTGCGATATTGTTGTTTATCATGGAAAAATAAGGAGGAAGATAAATGAAAAGGATAGTTTGCGCGATATTGATGATTGCTTGTACAGTAAGCAGTTCATGGGCAGCAGTGTTTTCAGTTGATGATTTAATAACAGAATTTGAGAAAAATCAGCTTCGTTTTGATAGAAATTATATGAAAAAAAATATTTCTGTAGAAGGTTATATCAGAAGTATTGAAGAAAGACAGGTTGAAAATTATAAATTTTTCCAACTAACGATTCTTGGAGCAATAGGCAAATTTGATTCGTCTCATTATATTGAATGCCATTTTGATGAATCTGAAGAAAACGCATTATTAGACTTGAACAAAGGCGACATTATAGTAGTAAATGGAACATACGATGGGAAACAGTATTATCAGACAGGTTCACTATTTTTAAAAAATTGTATTCTTGAAAATGTTGAAACAGAAGAGGTAGTAATGAGTATCAAAGAATTTACCAGTCAGGTTATTTCAGAACTAAGAAATTTAAAGGCTGCATCTATTATGTTATTTGGGGACAATTATGATAAGCAAGATACAATTAAACCTGATATCGAGCTTCTTATACCTTATATGGATAATCCTTCAAAATTCACAAAAACGCAAGGAGAGTATCTTTTTCTGGAAACCGGCGGAAAATGGTGGGTGGGTCGTAACCTGGCTATTTCAGTACCCGTTGATAAACGCAAAGCATTGAGTGAAGAAATAAATAGAATAGTAAGCAGGACATTTTTTGCCGGTACAGATGAGAATGCGCCATATAATGGAGAAGATACCATTTATATGCGAGTGAAATAAGAGAAGCAAATGAGCGAGTTTCATGACATAAGGTAATTCTTAAGTTTGCTACGCGAAAAGAGAAAAAGTTGAGAAGAGAGCGTAAATATTATTATGAAATTCTTGGGCTTAGACCGGGAGCTTCTAATGCCGAGGTCAAATCTGCATATCGCAGTTTGGTAAAACTCTATCACCCGGACAGAGATCCATCCTTGGCTGCGGAGGTAATGTACAATGAAATCCGTGACGCCTATAATAAACTTTTGAATTGGGATAACTCCGACAGAACACGCGCAGACCCGATTTACCAACCCCCAAAACGCGCTACACAAACTACTTCCGGCAGTCAAGATGATTCAAAGCGGAATGAAGTATGGGATACTGATGAAACTTCAATGGGATCCAATTATAGAGTTGATGAGTTTTCTTACTCGTTGAAGGACTTCTTTGAAGGTGTCGCCATTTCTTTAAGCAAGCTGACCCGATTAGAGATATTTATAATAATTGCAGTATATGGATTCTTATGTATTCCTATCGTAGGAAGTCCATACACTGTTTTTGCTGTTTTCTTCTATGTAATTTCGTGGATAATATTTGTCATTTTCAGATACTATATTGCTTTTTCGTTTCCTCCCCATAGAATAATTCTTATAGGGATTTGTTACGGGTATACAGTGGGTTTTCTGGTAAATTATCTTTTGGAGATAACACTATCCTATTATGTGTTAATGCTTTTTGCCACAATTCTGTTTCTTTTAAGACTTTCAATCTGGCTACACAAAAGGTAAAGAGGAAACTCAGGGAGGGTACGATGCTGCGTAAACTATTTTTCTTTTTTTCAATGGCGGGTTGTGTGCGCCGTTGCGTGTATTGCGACCAGCACGCGATAACCGGGAGTTCAATTCCTGATATAAATGAGGCGCGGATACTTGTGAGTTCGGCGTCTTCTCCTGTTGAAATATGTTTTTTTGGCGGAAGTTTTACTTGCCTGCCCGGGCATATTCAAATTGAGTGGCTTGAGCTTGTGAATTCCGCGCCCCAAGGCAGCACTGTCCGTTTTTCAACCCACCCTCAATGTATAACGGAAGGTACAATNTCAATTTTTTCAAAATATCCTGTATCCATGGTCGAACTTGGAGTGTCCTCGCTTGACGATAATGTGCTGAAGCTCTCGAATAGGGGGTATATAAGCAAAGAAGCGTTAAATGTCATTTCCCTTTTGCTCGATAGAAAATTCGAAGTGTGCGCGCAAATGATGATAGGACTACCGGGGCAAACGCTTGACAGCTCCCTTAATGATATATCACTTTTGGATGCCGCACGCGGAGACCGGAAAATGAGCCTCAGGATTTATCCTTGCCTGGTATTAAAAAATACGCCTCTTGAGGCGCTTTACAATTCGGGAAAGTTCATTCCGTTAGATATTGAGCAGGCGGCGGAATATGCCGGAGAGTTAATTTATATCGCCCGACTTCGCGGCTACGAAATATGCAGAGTAGGGCTACAGGAAACTTTGAGCCTTTCAAAATCCGTCGTTGCAGGACCTCACCATCCCGCGATTGGNGAAATGGCTATGTCGCATGCGCTTGCAAGGAAACTGCATATGGATTCNAANNANGGAGAATGGGAACTTCCGCGAAAATACATATCGCAAATGACAGGTCATGACAAGCTTGGAATAAAAAAGCTTTCTTCTCTGTCCGGCTTACGCGTTGAAGAAGTTGAGGCCCGGCTGAAGTTTCTATAAAAAAACTTTCTTTTGTTCGCTTTCGTCCAGCTTCAGATATGCCTGAGGGTTAATCGTGACCCTTGTAGAAGGATGAAAACCAAGGTCGCTCATGCCTTTTGCTATTCTTTTAACTCCCGCCCTTATTCTTTCGGTCGGAAGTGAAGATATGCTCAGACGGAATATTTCGTCTCCTCTTCCGCGCGAGAAAAAAGAATCTCCGGGAACAAACGCCACCTGTTGCTCTATGCACTTTTCAAGCAGCTCTCTTGCATTAAGTCCTTCCACTTTAACCCATGTATACAGCCCTCCTTCAGGTTTCGCAAAACTTGCGGCTTTGGGAAAATTTTCTCTCATAGCGTCGGCCAGGATATCTCTGCGCTCTTTATATTTCTCAACCAGTTTTTGCACATGAATTTCGATGTCATATTTTTCTAAATAGCAATCAAGGATATGCTGGTCAATAGTAGAAGAGTTCAAGTCGCTTGAACGTTTGATTCTTCGCACGTATTCCATCAGCTTGCTGTCCACGCCTATCCATCCCAGGCGTACTCCCGGACAGAATATTCTCGAAAAAGAGCCAACCACAATGAATTGTCCTTTTTCATCAAATGAAGCTACTGCGGGAAGGCTTTTGCCCTCGTAACGAAAATCAGAAAATGTCACGTCTTCAACTACCATAACATCAAACTCCGAAACGGTTTTAGCAAAAGCTTTCCTGAGTTCAATGCTCCATGGTTTTCCTGAAGGACGCATAAAGTCCGGACATATGAATATGAGTTTTACATGTTTTTCCAATCTGAGAGCGGTATCCAGATCTTCAATGATAATCCCATGCTCGTCAGCTGCCAGTTGAACAAATCTTGCGCCATAGTTCGAGAATGCCATATGAGCTGAAAGCTGCATTGGAGGCTCAAATAGCACAACGTCTCCTTCGTTTATAAATAACTTCCCAATTATATCCAGCCCTTGTTGCGAGCCGGTTGTAACGCAAGTGTTATTTATATCATATTTTGTCATGAACTTTTTATTTACCATACGGACGATTTTATCTCTGAGAGGCAGTATGCCTTCTGACATGCAGTATTGTAACGCCGAATTCTGCCAGCGCACCAAAGCCTCTTTTGTGGCTTCTTCTATATCGTTTACAGGAAAAAGATCTCTCGTTGGCATACTGCTTGCGAACGATATAATTCCGGCATCTGGCGGTATTTCCAATCTTTCTCTTATTTTATCTGTTCTATGTTCACTGACCCTCTTTGTAAGTAAAAACTCCATTTACTATCACCTCGTCAATGATTCTTTGGGAACTTGCATTCGTATACAAATGCCGGAGGTATATTTCGCAAAACAAAGGACATTTTAACGGACTCAAATCTCTTTTCAAATTCTTTTTTCATTATTTGAGAATATTGATACGCTACAAATTTACCATCAGGCTTCAGGCACATTTTAATTCCATTCAATATATTATCGGTCATTTTGTGCGGAAGAGCTGTAAAAGGTAAACTTGAAAGTATACAATCAACTTGCTGAAGCCCAAAAGACTCTATTGTTGCGGATAATTCTTCAGCATTGCTATGTATGGATATTATTATTTTTGTGTTTATTCTGTCATGAACTTTTATCATGGAACGAAATTTTTCATCAATCTCGAATACAATAAGCCTTCCGGATATCATTTTTTCCGCAATCTTACAGGTGAAAACACCCGTTCCCGCTCCTAATTCCACTATTGATTTACACTCATTCCAACTGACTTTGTTCAGCATCTCATACATGAGATATTTTGAACTTGGCGTAACGCTTCCTATCTGGGTGGGTGCGTGAATAAATCTCTTAAAAAAAATTAGTTTCTCCGACATTTTCGGAGTTATATATCTTTTTAACGATAGTTTATTTTTTATGCGCATTATACATTTCCTTTCATTTTTTGATACACTTATATAAAGGAGTGAAAAAAATGAACAATAATGTACTTCAATCACGTATAAGGGAGCATATGAGCGCATTTCCGGCAAAAGCGCGGCGTGTCGCTGAATACTTTCTTACCAGCCCCTCGGAATTGGCCTTTCTTTCAATAGGAGAAGTGGCCGAAAAACTAAACGTGTCCAAAGCTCAACTTGTTCGTGTTGCAAGAATGCTCGATTATGACGGTTACGCGGCTCTCAAGGATGCAGTAAAACACAACGTTTTAAACCAGATTATTCCTTCTGCTCTTGTTGACCGTGAAGCAGGGAATGATATTCCAAGTAGCATTTGCCGCCTCGAACATGCAAACATAGATGAAACACTAATTAACCTAAGCATAGAAGATATTTTGCAATTTTGCAGAAAAGTACAGGAAGCAGATGTAATATACTGCGTGGGGTGGGGGATTTCTGCATTAGTCGCTGAAAATTTACACACTCGCCTCATGGAATTGGGGCTTCGCGGGGTATTGATGAAACGCGGCTCCACAACTCTTATAGAACAGGCGCGCGCGGTAAGTTCTTCTGACTTGGTAGTTGTNTGCGAGCTTCCGAGTTATGTAATTGAGGTTACAGATTCCATAAGATTCGCTCATGAAAAAAGAGCTCAGATTGTAACAATTACTGATAGCCCGGCTGCTCCGGTTTGCCAATATGCTGATGTCCAGTTACATGTAAGCGATAATACCGCAGCTTTTGGAAGCAGTATAGTCAGCGCTGTTTTTTTGGTTCACGTTTTAACTTCTGTTCTTGTGTCCACCCTTGGAGAAAACGTTCAGGCCGCGTTAAAAGCTCAGAAAGAAGGACTCAAAGATGAACGAGTTTATCACCCTGCTTTTAAATTAAAATATTAGTTATTTTTTTTCTACTGCAACACATCTAATATTAAGTTCTTCAAGCCTCTTATCTTCAACAACGCTTGGGGCGCCTGATAAAGGGCATTGTGCGCGTTGATTCTTTGGAAAAGCTATTACGTCGCGTATGGATTGTGTATCGCACAACAGCATTGCAATGCGGTCAAGCCCAAGCGCAATTCCTCCGTGAGGCGGCGTTCCGAAAGCTAACGCTTCGAGCAAAAAGCCAAATCTTTCTTTTGCTGTTTCCGGCGTGAAAGATAGAGCGGAGAACGCTTTTTCCTGGACACCCGGATCATGTATCCTGATAGATCCTCCGCCAACTTCATTGCCGTTAAGTACGCAATCGTAAGCTCGCGAGCGGACGTTTCCGGGGTCTGTTTCCAATTTATCAAGGTCTTCAAGGTTTGGAGATGTAAAAGGATGATGAACCGAAGACCACCTTTTNTCTTCCTCGTCCCATTCGAACAGNGGGAAGTCCGTTACCCACAAAAATTCCCATGAATGCTCATTGATGAGACCATGNTCTTTAGCTANCTCAAGTCGCAACGTTCCAAGGCGNTCGCATATTTTGCGCCTGTCCTGCCCCGCCATCACAAATAACGCGTCGCCGTCTTTTATATTTGATATTCGTTTTAACTCTTCAAGTTCCTGACTATTCATATATTTGACAAGCGCTCCCTTGATCTCTCCATCTTTAAACTGGAATGCAGCTAAACCTGAAGCGCCTGATTTTTTTGCCCGCTCCTCAATTGTGGCTATCTCTTTCCTTGATAATGAAGCTCCGCCTTGTAATGGCAACGCACGAACTACGCCGCCTTCCGCCAGAATTTTCTTAAAAGGTTCAAATTCCGCCATTTCAAATATTGACGCCAAATCGACAAGCTCTATCGGGATACGTAAATCCGGCTTGTCGCTTCCGTATTTGTCAAGAGCTTCCCAATAAGTCATCCTTTTGAAAGGCATATTTACATCTACTCCACGAATTTTTTTAATTAAGCCGGACATATAGCCTTCAATCACTTCTTGTATATCTTTTTCTGTAATGAAGCTCATTTCAACGTCAATTTGTGTAAAATCAGGCTGTCTGTCAGCCCTCAGGTCTTCATCCCTAAAACACCTCACAATTTGATAATACTTATCAAAACCGCTTATCATGAGTATTTGTTTAAAGATTTGAGGGGATTGCGGGAGTGCATAAAACTCGCCTATGTTAACCCTGCTTGGAACAAGGTAATCCCGCGCGCCCTCCGGAGTTGCTTTTGTCAGCATCGGTGTTTCNATTTCCACGAAATCTTTTGAATCAAAGTATTCTCTTGTAAATGCCGCTATTTTGCTTCTCACTCTTATATTCTTCTGCATGTTATCGCGACGGAGGTCAAGATAACGGTATGTCAAACGCAGGTTTTCATCAACTCCATCAGTTTCGTCGCCAATTACAAACGGAAGAGGTAATGCGGGTGACAATAGAAGAAAATCACTGACAATAAGCTCAACATTTCCTGTACTCATGTTCGTGTTCTCGAGTCCGGCAGGTCTTCGGGAAACTATGCCTTTTACCGCTATCACATATTCGCTGCGAAGGGATTTTGCGCGTTCATGAACAATGCTGTTGACTTCAGGATTAAAGACAATCTGTAAAGAACCTTTATAATCCCAAAGCTCCAAAAATACTATCCCTCCTAAATCTCTGCGGGAACGAATCCAGCCATTCACAATTATATCTTTGCCTTCAAATTGTTCGTTTACAGATCCGCAAAAATTTGTCCTTTGCCATGTAACGTCGAAATATTCGATTCTGTTCATTTAAATTTTCCCCTTATTCAGTCAGAACATATTTCCTCAAAAAATATATGAAAATACTTTATTATGTTATCTTCACTTATCAATTCTTGTCTTCCGGTTACAAGGTCCTTAACTGAAACGTTTTTCGCCCCTACTTCCTCAGGTCCTATTATACAGGCAAAACGAGCGCCGCTGCTTGCAGCCGATTTTAATTGAGTTTTTGCGCTGCGTCCCAGTAAATCCATTTCAGTTGCGATACAATTTTCACGGAGCTTCATCGTCAGATTATATACTGTTTTTTGTATCAATTCATCGTTTTTGTCAAAAGAAATGACGTAAACTTGTGGTTTAGGTTCTTTCCCAAAAGAGCATTGCTGCTGTTCCATAACTAATGCTATACGTTCTATTCCTGCCGCGAAGCCAACCCCATGCAAGCGCGGCCCGCCGATTGTTTCGGATAAATTATCGTATCTGCCACCGCCGCAAACCGCGTTTTGAGCTCCAAGCTCACCGGATAGAATCTCATATGCAGTTTTTGTATAGTAATCTAACCCTCTGACAAGTTTTTTGTCAATTTTGTAAGAAATATCCGATGATTCAAGCAGTTTTATTGTCGATGAGAAGTGTTCGCTGCATTCTTTGCATAGATTATCTATTGACGATGGAGCGTCGTCCGTTATATTACTGCAGCCTTCAATCTTGCAATCAAGAAGGCGCAACGGATTCCTTTCCAATCTGGATAAACACAATTCACAAAGTTGGTCTATATTGCTTTTAAAGTATTTAATTAATTTTTCTCTGTACGCAGGCCGGCAAGCCGGGCATCCTACAGAGTTTATCACCACTTCAAGATTACGGAGTCCAAGACGGTGAAAACACTCTATCGAAAGAGCAATTATTTCGGCGTCGGCATATGGCGAAGCTACTCCAAGACATTCAGCGTCTATTTGCCAAAACTGTCGGAAACGACCTTTTTGTGGGCGTTCATAACGAAACATCGGTCCGGCTGTCCAAACTTTTAATGGCGCTCCGCCGCCGCATAAATTGTTCTCCAAACATAAACGCACAATAGAAGCGGTGGCTTCCGGCCTTAACGTTATGCTGCGCCCTCCTCTGTCGATGAAAGTGTACATTTCTTTTTCTACTATGTCCGTTGTGTCGCCGACGCCGCGGGCAAAAAGTTCTGTATGTTCAAATATTGGAAGATGTACCTCAGAATATCCATAATCGTTCATACTTTCCCCCAATATCTTCAGTATATACGCCCATTTCCATGATTCTTCAGGAAGGATGTCCCGCACGCCTCTTGGAGCTTTCATATCCATTAATAACACCTCCTAATTACAAAAATATAGTGGAAAGTATAACAGAAATACGCGCCAATGTGATACAATAATCAACTGTTTTTGGGCTTGTAGCTCAGAGGATAGAGCGACGGCCTCCTAAGCCGTAGGTCGGCGGTTCAAATCCGCCCAAGCTCGCCAATAATAACAAGGCTTTACGCGAAAACGCGTAAGGTCTTTTTTTGTTCTGTGTATCGTATGTGTTTCAAGTTGGGAAAATACTGGAAAAGGCGTCCGACGATGCTTTTTGCACGATTGGGAATTGATATATTATTCAGAAATCAGATATTATTAATTGTTATCCTAAAAAATATATGCTATATTCGGAACATGACAAATAAAGTAGTGTCGATTACGTCCGTAAGCTATAATAGGCTTTGGAAATTACTGATGGATAAAAATATGAACAAAACTCAGTTAAGAGAAGCTGCGAAAATGGGAACTGCTACTTTATCAAGGTTAAGTAAAAATGAACATGTTTCCATGGAAGTAGTAGAAAAGATTTGCATTGCATTAAGCTGTCAGCCAGGCGATATGATGGAACCTATATTAACAGGCAAAAGGAGGGTGATCAATGAAAAAGCTGAGGTTGTATCTTGAGACATCGGTCATTAGCTACTTAGATCAGCCGGAAAGGGGCGATCTGTATATGGATTCTCACAGACTTTGGGATAGGCTGAAAGCTGGTAAATATGATTCTGTAGTGTCTGATGTAGCTGTAATTGAAATAGCCAGATGTAATGAACAAAAGAGAAATACTCTGTTTAACTATCTTGGGCAAATTGAATACACTACTGTGAAAGTAACTGGAGATGAACAAGCGTTAAAAATTGCGGGTTGCTTTATTAATTTTGGTATTCTAAAACAGACGAGCTTTATTGATTGCCAACATATAGCCGCCGCAATAACAAGTGGATGTGATGTTATTGTTTCTTGGAATTTCGGACATATTGTAAACCATAAAACTATGATGGGGGTAAAGGCGGTAACAGCTCTTGAAGGCTATGATGACATCTTGATATATACCCCATCAACCATTGTAGGAGGTGATGAAGATGATACATAACATACTAAAGCCTGATATTAGCCCAGACTTCACTATTGAAGATATTCATAAAATCAGAACATGGGAGTATGAGCGGTTAAAAGATGCCACTAGAGAAGAGAGGATGGAAGATGTTGGAAATAGAGCCGCCGAAGCCTTTGCACAAATAGAGGCGCTTCGCGCATCTTCTCGTGCTGTTAACGCGCCTTAATAACAAATAAAAATATGAAAAAGGAGCAATAAAAATGGACTACGAAACATTTTACAGCGAGCTTCAAGTAAAAGAAAAGAACATAAAAGACAGTATAGCTCGTCTACAAAATATTTTCAAAAGTATTTCCAGGAACTCGGCAAAAGGTGATTTGAAAAGCCTGTCCAAGGATATAGCGGCAATGGAGACCCTGATATCCGACTATACAGGTCGCTTGCTCGAATTCAGGGAGATTACGGAAAGCTTTGACTCACGGGAATATATGCAAAACGGTGATTTTGCAAAACAAATGCTTTCATACTGCGACAGTATGGGTGTAAATGTCAGGGGCGACTTTCCGGCTTACGAGATATTTCCATATAAAGTAAAAATTGACGCGGATAACCAGGATGTATATATAGACAGAAAAAAGCTTGCCTGCGCAAGGCCGCAATACCTTATTTCTGATATAAAACAGAACCGCGAAAAACTTATGAAAGCAAATTTTAACGCAAATACCTTTCTTAACGAAATAGCAGAAGCTTATGACAAGCTATCCGTAATAAAACGCAAAGAGGGCGGCAGCAAAACGCGCCATTTCGAGCTTTCACTAAAAGATTTGCACCGCTTCCTTGCGCCTATGCAGAGGTTCCGCCGGGATTACGATATGCAGAGCTTCGCTTTTGATTTGGCAAGGCTTTACGCGTCGGATGTAGAGTTTACAGCCGATGGCAGGCAGTACAGGATGGGACCTTCGCGGCATCAGAGTCAAAACATTCGTATTCTGGACAAAAACGGGAACGAGGATTGGGTAGGGACAATTACATTCTATTCCAATGAAGAAAATAACAAAAAAGCATAGAGGGCATCATGTCGGAAAACGATTTTAATTCAGCCGTCGCGCTTTTAAAAAGAGGGCAGCCCCCTGGCAACACTGAAATTCTAAGGGAAATATCCGTTGGTTTTGAACCTTTAACTGATTTCATCAGAGATGAGTATTACAAATCATATATTGCCTATGGAGGCAGCAAAATAAAATTTATAACCGGAAAGACAGGAAGCGGCAAGACCCATTTTCTGCAGCTTCTTTCGGCGGAAGCGCGTGGCTGTGGTTTTATCACTGTGGATATTTCCGCCAGGGATGTTTGGCTGCATGACTTCAGAGAAATATACACCGAGATATTCAGGAGCTCGGATTTGGTGTCCTGCCTCAAACGCTGCGCAGCCAAAATAGCGGAAGAGCTTGGATATGATTACAGCGCCATTCCTCCAAACCAGACATTTGTTGACTATTTATCAGCTATGGGCGAACTTGACGCGATAACCAGGAAGGAAATACGCAATCAGTTGCGCAAGATGTTCACCAGAAATCCGCTTATAGACAACAATTTCGCAATAGCGTGCAGTTTGATTACCGGGGGCTTGCTTGGACATCCGGCGCTTGAGAATTTTGACGAACAATTGCTCATTTCCTGGCTTTCCGGAAATAAGGATGTTAAACTTCCCGCTATCAGAAATCTGGGGCTGTCTCCCGCAAAAATTACGAAATACAATGCACGCCATATGCTGAGAAGCCTTTTGGAAGTGCTTAAAATAGCAGGGGTTTCGGGTATTATTGTTATGGTTGACGACCTGGAGGCGTTAATCAGCGCTACATCCCTTGACGCAATACGATATAAGAGAATGAAGCGGGACGATGTATACGAGAGCATACGCGAGCTGATTGACGAGGTTGATACCCTTAAAAACATAATGTTCTTTTTTGCCTTTGACAGGATTTTGCTTGACGATGAGCGCGCGGGGCTAAAATCGTACGTGGCGCTATGGATGCGGATGCAAAATGAAATAGTTTCAAACCGCTTTAATAAATTTACGGATTTTTATGATATGGACAGGTTCATAGAGAGCGCCTTTGATAACCAGATGCTGGTTGAAATGTCAGAACGTCTGGCGTACGTTATAAACAGAAGCGATGATAAAGCCAGACCTTTAGGAGCAAACTTTACAGCCGGGCTTCTTTCTGATGCCAAGCATACCGCTGTTTCCCTGCCGCGGCAAATTGTAAGCGCAACATTGAACTACTGTGAAACAACAAATATGGAGGTTCAAAATGATTGACTTTGAAGCCAGACGCATAATAGAAGCGCTACGTACAGGCGTTCCGTCAAGAGCGGTGAGCCAATATTTTTCCTCCGCGCGCCAGGATATATTATCCCTTATTTCAAAAAAGCTCGACGATGCTTGCGAAAACAGTATCTCAAGCGGGATGGTCATAACCGGGAAATACGGCGAAGGAAAGACGCATTTGTTGAATACCGTTTTGAATATGGCTCAAAGAGCGAACATGGCGGTAAGCATTGTTTCCCTCGGGAAGGAAACGCCGCTCGACAAGCTTCATCTTGTTTATCCAAAGCTTTTNCAAAGCACATATCTCCCAAATCGTTTACAGCCAGGCTTTCTTGACGCGCTTTCAAATATCACGCCCAANAGTCCTATCGCTCTGGAAATGACCAATTATATTGCTACGCGNCTGAAATCGGACAAACTTACTTATCTTTTCCGTTCATTCCTGTATACTGACGACCCGGAAGAGAAGCATTTACTGCTTTCCGATCTCGAAGGCGACTATATTGGCAATAACGTTCTGAAACAAATTTACAAAAGAGTTTTTTCGCAAAAGTGTGTCTTTGAAAATACTTTTGCTAAAACAAAACATATTGAAGACTATTTTGCTATGATTTCCAATTTGTTTTTACAATTGGGCTGCAGAGGTTGGGCAATATTATTTGATGAAACAGAGCTGACAGGCAAGCTCGAAAAAAATGCCCGTTTAAAGGCTTACAAGAATATGGCTTCGTTTCTGTTTCCCGATGACAGCCTTCAATCGGCGTTCAGCCTTTTTGCCGTGACGGATTCATATGTACCGGAAGTAATTGAAGATAAGAAAGAATACGAAAACCTTTTGTCCGCAAGCTTGGAGCCTGATGACGCCGAGGCGGTAATGCGCAGCCTTGACGCCATTGAATCAGCGGTTCATCTTAAGCCTCTTACAAAGGACGAAATTTCCCACATAATTGAAAAGCTGATTGATTTTTATAAACGAGCGTACAACTGGTATCCGGATATCAATATACCGGAGCTCTACGCAAGTATTGACAACAAAGGATATTTACTCAGGACGCGAATACGCGCGGTCGTGGAATGTCTGGACCAGCTCTATCAGTATAAACTGATCGGCGATATCAGAATTGACGAGATTGGGCCGCCGCATTACGAGGAAGATGAACCGGAGCCGCCTGTGGACGACGAAGAGTATTTATACACGTAATATATCATAATGATATTTTAAGGCTGAACTGTGTTGTTTTAAGACAATTCAGCCTTTTTTCTGTTATGTATCCTTATTTTGCACCAAGCGCCGCCATGGTGATGTAATTATAGGGTTGATTGAAATGCGGCAGAAAGAAGATGTCGAGGAGCTTAAGTTTATCGATGGTGAGCTTTTCTTCGACTGCAAGAGAGAACATGTGTATTCCCATAGATATATTTTCGTACGACGCCATTTGAGCTCCCAGTATCCGCCTGGTATCTTTGTCGTAAACTATGCGTATTTTAACCTTGTGGTTATCCGTCATGAACGCGGGCTTCTGCAGGTCCTCGTAATCGGTGGCAAGCGCGCTGTAGCCAGCCTTTAAAGCAGCCTTTAGGCTCAAGCCGGTCGACACCATTTTATAGCCGAATATGTTTATACCGTTTGAACCCTGTACCCCAGCCGATTCCAAAGCAGTTCCACATACATTGTGCCCAGCCACTATGCCGCTACGCACCGCGTTTGTGGCAAGAGCGATATAGGCATAGTCCTGCACGGCGTTGGAGAAAACCGTCGCGCAATCTCCGATTGCATACACGTCTGGGTCGCTTGTCTGCTGGCGAAGGTTTACTTTGAATGCGCCGTTGGCAATTGTATCGAGATGTCCTTTTCCAATATCTGAATTTGGCCTGAACCCTATTGTCATAATGACCATTTCGGCCTGGTATTCTCCCTTGTCGGTCACAACGGCAGAAACTTTTTTACCTGTTTTATCCCCCTTAAACATTTTCACACGCTCGTTGAAATGAAGCTCCACACCCTCGCCGGACAGAATTTTGTCCATGTCGTGCGTCAGCCAGTCATCGTAATAACTTGCTAAACTGGTGTCTTCAGCTTCAAAAAGCAGGGCTTTTTTGCCGCGCCGACGAATCGCCTCCGCCAGTTCCACCCCTATATATCCGGCGCCTACAATCGCTACCGTTTTGACGCCAGGGTCGTCCAAAAGCTCGTTAGCCTTACGTCCATCCTGAAACAATTTGACCGACTGG
This sequence comes from Synergistaceae bacterium, assembly GCA_009776565.1. The sequence goes on from WRNQ01000022.1 coordinate 14,417, forward strand.
ATGTTTTCGAGGTCCATTCCGGGCAGAGAGGGAATAATTGGCAAAGAACCAGTAGCGAGAATAAGCTTGTCATAAGAAAGGGTTTCTTTGCCTCCATGCTTATTCACGGTTGAAACCTTTTTGGCGGCGAAATCAACGTTGCTCACTTCCGTTTCCATTAAAACTATTGCGCCTTTTTTTGTCAGCTCCTCACTGGACGAGTAAAACAAGCCCTGGTGTCCGTCGATTTGGCGCCCTATCCACAAAGCGGTTCCGCAACCCAGGTAGCTTATATTGTCGTTGCGATCCACGATGGTAAGCTCATGTCCCGGGTAGTTGGCCAGTATGGTATTGGCCGCAGCGGTTCCTGCATGGTTCGCTCCTACTAGTACTATTTTGCTCATGATAAGACATCTCCCTTGCTCGTATGATTTTATTGGAATTGTTGATCTTTTTTATTGTAACACTATGAAGAATTTTAAAGAAGGGTTTCAAGAAAAGCGTCGAAGTTTATGTTAAAATTTTTTAACATAGTTTTCATAAGATTTTGAGACATTACAATAAGTTTAGGGGAACGCAATGAAAATCGAATCTATTCGTCTAAAAAACTTTAAGGCATTTCAAAATGTCGAAATGCGTGAAATACCAAAATTTTGTGTATTGGTTGGAGCGAACGGCACGGGGAAAAGCTCACTTTACAGCGTTTTTGGATTTTTGAAAGACGCATTAAGCGGGAATATAAATACAGCGCTTGCCAAACTTGGCGGTCGCGCGGCTTTGATGAAGTAGTGAGTCGTGATTCTTCAGGTCCCATTGAAATTGAGCTTAAGTTTCGTATAAGAGCTTCTAAAGAATCTCCGCTTATAACCTATTTTTTACAGATAGACAAAAATAACGGGCGTGCTGTTGTTGAGCGAGAGATACTAAAATATCGAAGAGGAAGCAAAGGTTCTACGTGGCATTTTTTAGATTTCAGGATGGGAAAAGGAGAAGCAGTAATTAACGAGCTTGATTCNGTAAAANTTGAAAGTGAATTAGAAAGGGAGACTCAACAATTAAANTCCTCGGACATTCTCGCTGTCAAAGGACTGGCACAATTTGATCGCTTTCCNGCCGCAGTTGCACTCGGCAATCTTATTGAAAACTGGCATATATCCGATTTTCACATTAACCGTGCGCGGCANGAACANGAGNCAAGGCATGCGGAGCACCTTTCCAGCGAGGGTGAAAATCTGCGCAATGTTGTTCAGTGGCTTTATCAAAACAACCCCCAAACATTCGAGAAGATTTTATCAATTATGAAGCAACGCATACCGGGAGTGACGAATGTTGACGCTAAAACAACGGAAGAAGGACGGGTTTTGCTGCGTTTTCAGGACGAAGCGTTTACCGACCCATTCCTTTCGCAATATGTTTCGGACGGTACGATAAAGATGCTTGCCTATTTGATTTTGTTGTATGACCCCGAACCTTTTCCGTTGTTATGCGTTGAAGAGCCGGAGAATCAGCTTTATCCGTCTTTGCTTTTGGAATTGGCTGAGGAATTTCGTGCTTATGCAAATCGTGGAGGACAAGTTTTCGTATCCACACATAGTCCAGATTTTTTAAACGCCTGTGAGCTTGATGAAGTTTTTTGGCTGGAAAAAGACAAGGGCTATACACAGATAAAGCGCGCTAAAAATGATAAGCAGATTGCTGCCTATATGAACGATGGCGATAAAATGGGCTATCTTTGGAAGCAAGGCTTTTTCGGAGGCGTTGACCCTAAATGGTAAATCTGGTTTGCTTTTTAGAAGAGATACGCAATTTGTTCAGATAGCTTAAACTACCACAAATTAAAACACTGGGAGGAATATAACAGACATGGAAAAGCGTTTTTTTGCCAGT
>WRNQ01000023.1 GCA_009776565.1 Synergistaceae bacterium
TTACAAATTCCTAATATCAAAACATATCATCGAAATAAATTTTGTAAATATCCTTGTAAGATCGGCGGGAGCTCCAGCCCCCACCCTACATCTCATGATATTTCGTTGAAATGAATTTTATCATTACCCTTGTTAAGTTAACTTTAATGCGTTATCCTTAACTTAACATAAAGCTAAGTTAAGATTGACGAAATAACAAAGGATGATTTGTATGAAATTGGAAATGTTTAAAGCCGGGAATTGGAGACAGAGATATCAATACAAAAGCTTTGAGCCAGCTATGGTCAACTATGAATGGACGTGGGAAGATGCGACTGTATCAGCTTTATTGGAGAAGGCTGCGAGACGCCTTGGAGAGCTGAACGCTTTTTCATTAATAATACCCGATATTGACTTGTTCATACGGATGCACGTTGCCAAGGAAGCGCAAACCTCAAGCCGTATCGAGGGAACTCAAACTGGGATAGATGAAGTGTTGATGCCTGAAGAGCAAATTCAACCGGAAAAAAGAAATGACTGGAGGGAGGTACATAATTACATTGAAGCAATAAACGTGGCAATCATAAAATTAGACAAATTGCCGCTCTCAAACCGCTTAATCAAAGAAACTCACTCATTATTAATGCAAGGGGCAAGAGGAGAAAAAAAAGCGCCTGGCGAGTTTCGGATAAGTCAAAATTGGATTGGCGGGTCGAATTTGACAGACGCCGCTTTCATCCCGCCTCATCCGGATAGCGTGCCGGATTTGATGGGGGATTTGGAAAGCTTCTGGCATAACGATAATATAGTTACCCCTCGCCTGATTCGAGCTGCAATAAGTCACTACCAATTTGAGACGATACATCCGTTTTTGGATGGAAATGGAAGAATAGGGCGTTTGCTTATCCCTCTTTACCTGATTGATAACAAGATTTTAGTAAAGCCGTCGCTTTACCTGTCCGATTTTTTTGAACGTAACCGAGCAAGCTATTACGATGCGTTAACCAGGGTGCGCGAATCAAACGATTTATTGCATTGGATAAAATTTTTTCTGCGAGGCATAGAAGAGACTGCAAAAAAGGGGTGTCTCGTTTTTAGCGAAATTTTAAAATTACGCGCCAGCGCGGAAGAAAAAATTTTCAAGATGGGAAAACGTTCCGGCAGAGCTAAAATTCTTCTTGAGTATCTATATAGATGTCCTATTATCAATGTATCCGAAGTTGAGGAATTGCTTTCGATAAGTACTCCGAGCTCGAACGCTTTAATAAAAGAATTTTGTGAAGCGGATATACTGAAGGAAATGACTGGGAGGACTCGGAAGCGGATTTTTGTTTTTGGTGAGTATTTGAATTTATTTGTCAATTAGCGAGCGGCGGGAGCTCCCGCCCCCCGCCCTACATCTCTTGTTACAATAATACGTCCAAATAGAATTATTCTTCTTCAGAAAATGTTTTTTCCTGATCGCGCTTAGCATGAATAATATGCGTAATGTATACGGTTTGATTGATAATGCGATAGTACATGATGAACGGATTAGCAATCAGCCTGCGGTACCCGGGTTGAAGGAACGGGTATTCATTTTGCGGCAATTCTGCGCCGAGAAAAGGAGTATCTTCTAGCCGACGCGCCTTTGCTTCCAGCAAGTTGACCATCAAGCGCGCTGCGTCAGGGTTATCCTCCGCGATATACGAGAATATATGTCGGATTTGAGCATTTGCCCGACGAGAAAATTCAACTGCGTATTTGCTCATTTATCATCTCACGTAAATCAGAAAAAACCTGGTTTGCCGGTATAGCAGGCGCAACGTTTAAGTCACGGTCAGCCTCCATAAGCTCAACCGTTATTCTCATACGCTCGATCATATCGTTGTACGTTTTGTGACTCATTACAACAAGATCACTTTCACCGTTGCGCGTTATCAGTATTGGTTCGTCCATCTTGTGGCACATTGATGAAAAAGCGTTATAGTCGCTGCGTATTATTGATGACGGTTTAGCTGTCAAAGCCTTTGGGCTGATGAATGCATTCATGTTTTCACCTCGCATGGTATTTTGTTGATATTATTATACCATACTGTATGAAAATCGGATTCGAAATATTTGCCGGTTATTTTACAACCCAATACCCGCCTCCTTTTTTGCTTATTTCAAAGTTGCGCGAAATCTGGAATTCAACCCAAACAACGCCCCAAACGCCAAAGAAAACAATATTCCCGCGTCGGCGCTACAGCCTCCGCCGCCGCTGTCGTCTATAGTGAACCGCGCTTCAAGAGTTTGGTGACTGTATTCGTCGGCGTGAAAGCAGTACACAGTCTCATCGTGTACTTTTACCCCGTTTGCATACCATCCGTCGAATGAGTAGCCTGAGTTTGGAATTGTCCCGTTTGTAGGGTTTGCCGGAACGGTCCCGCAGGGGCGTGTGACGGCCCCTGAACGTTGTAGGGGAGGCAACCTGCCTCCCGTGTAAAATAACCATAATTCCTGAGTCTGATGTTATAAACCCTGACCGTTGCTATATAGAACTGTAGGGGCGTTTCGCGCTCACGCCCTATGATGTGTGTTGGACAACTGCCATAACGGTCCCGTTAGGGGCCGCCCGTTTTAATAAAACCCAGATTAGCGCTACATAGAACTGTAGGCGCATCCCTTGCCTGCATTCCCAGGGCTATTTTTCATAGTATATAGGTAACGCCCCGGCGAGGTCTTACAGGATTAAGGCAATCTCATACCTCCGGCGGCGCCGGAGATTATTGATATCGCGTGCTTTCAGCCCCGCTTCAGGACGATTTTTGTCATAACTGCTATTTCTTTTTCTTTCTTTGTCTTAACTAAATTATTTCCAAATTGCAATACAAATAAACCCGTATAAATGTTAAAATTAGTTATCAATTATGTGACATATCAATATTATGTAGTTACTATGATGTGCCAATATAGAGAGGGAGGAATTTTATTGACTGTATTTGTGCTGACTTTTCTAACGTTTCTATTGCTTTCTTTTGATGGCGGTTTTGCTATCCAATCGGTGGTCATAGGGATCGTTTTTGCTTTTCTTTTAACGATAATAACCGCTTCAATAGAACGCAAATTCCCCGCTTCACGTTTTTCGGGTCTCGGGAAATCCGGACTCGTTAAGTGGATTGGGATAGTGAGATATATTTTCGGACCATTTGCGGTAGGGCTTTACCAAGCCAACGTTGACGTAGCGAAGAGAATTATATTTGGTAATATCAATCCCGGTATCATCAAGTTCCATCCCAAGCTTCGCACGGAAGAAGGCAGAACTTTCCTTGCGGATTCAATAACTTTAACACCCGGGACACTAACAGTTGACATTGATGAAGAAGGATATTTTTACATCCATTGGATCAATGTTGAGAGCATGACTCCAAATGAGGAGCAAATTTGCGGTCCGTTTGCAAAGTGGGCAAGGAGGCTTTTTGGATGAGTTTATCTCTTTATGTGCTTACAGGAGGGGCGATAATTCTGGTTATCCTGGCGTTGCTTTCCGCTGGGAGATTGTTTTTGGGGCCAACTGTCGCTGATAGACTAGTCGCTCTGGATACGATAAATACATTTGTGGTTGTGATCATGATCCTATTGGCCGCAATAACTGATTCAATTGTAATGGTAGACGTGGCAATTGTTTACGGTGCGCTTTCGTTTGTCGGAACACTGTTCTTTGCGCGTTTCATGGAGGGGGGAATATAGCTTGATAGAAGCATTATTAGTCTTGATAGTCCTTTGTGTAGGGCTTCTTTCCAGTAGTTTGGGCGCTTGTTCGCTGTATCGGTTCCCTGATGTATATACCAGGCTTCATGGAGCTACCAAATGTACTACATTCGGCGCGATTTTCGCGGGCTTCTCGGTTTTTCTTTATGCGCTTATCAGATTTATCGTAACCGGGGAGTGGCGTTTTATAGTGCTCATAATTCACGGTATTTTTGCAATAATTGTTCTTCTTATAACTAATGCAACCGGTTCGCACGCAATTGCGCGAGCGGCGTGGCGCAGCGGGATACGTCCGGAGCCATGCGCCATTGACGCGCTTGAAGAGAAAGAACGCGAAATTATTTTAGAATCAAAAGCTGCGGCAAAGGAGGCGTTGATATGAATTTAGCGCACTCAGTGCTTCTTTTATTGATATTTTTATTCGCAGTATTGGCGTTATGGTTCCGCAACTTATATCACAGTATTATGGCGATGGCAGCGTTCAGCCTGCTGTTAGCGTTAGAATTCTATCTTTTGCAGGCGCCTGACGTTGCAATTGCGGAAGCAGGGATAGGCGCCGGGCTTTCAACCGTGATTGCCTTGATTGCTCTCTCAGCTTGCCGTAAAAAGACAACAAATAAGGAGGAACAGCGATGAAGAAAAGCATATTTTTAGCCTCTGCAGTAATAATAGGCGGTTTGCTTTGCGGAATTTTTACCATGACGCATCAATTCGGTGATCCCGGGAAAGTAGTGATGGATGATTATTTTATAGATAGCGCGTTAAAAGACAGATCCGCACAAAATATAGTGACATCGCTCGTTTTTGATTATCGAGGTTTTGACACGTTGGGAGAAGCGTCAGTCCTCTTTACGGCGGTTTGTTCGATAAGCGCCTTGTTCAGAGAAGGGAGGAGGAAATCATGAGACCTATGTCCGTTATTGTGGTGTCTCTGACTAAGATATTCTCCTGGTTCATAATTTTATTCGGCATGGTTGTGATAATGAACGGGCATAATACTCCGGGAGGAGGATTTCAGGGAGGCGCTATCGTAGCCACGTTTGTGTGTTTCATGCTCGCTGCATATGGAGGCAGGAAATTTACAACATGGGTCAACTCCCCTATTTATTCCGGTCTGGAAACTATAGGATTGCTTGCGTTTCTTTTGTTTGCTGTTTTAGGTCTCCCATATTCTTTTACCTATAACTTCATGGCGGTTACCCCGCCTAACCTGGTACTTGGCGGCTGGCTTCCAAGCTGTGGAACTATTTCTCTGATGAATGTCTCTGTCGGTTTTGAGGTCGTCGGAGCTTTGTCTCTTACCGTCATAGAAATGTATGAAGGAACACATATGGATGAATCTCATTTCGGAGGTGAATGCGGACATGACAGGTAACATGATATACACTGTGATTGCTCTCCTGATGTTGATCTCTCTTGTTGCGCTGGTCACTCAGAAAAATCTCATTAAAATCTGCATTTCAATTTCAATTTTAGGCGCGGCTGTAAATTTTTATCTTGTCGCGCTTGGATATCGTTCCGGTGGAAGTGTCCCGATTCATTATCTTGCGGGAGATAATAAAGTGATGGTCCTACCAACGCCCCAATGCCTTACGCTTACTGCTATAGTAATAGCCCTGGCTACCACCGCTTTGATGTACTCCCTCATAGTATTGATATATAAGCATTACGGAACTGTTGAGATTGATGAAATCAGGAGGTTGCGCGGATGAGTCAGCATCTTCCTGCATTTTTACTTGCCCTGCCAATTGGCGGAGCGTTTTTGGCGCCTCTTGCCTGTTACCTGGGCAGAAAGTTCAGAAACTTTTTTTATTTGTTAGTCCTTTTGCTTACTTTGGTATGCGCGGTGTTGATATTTCTTGAGACATCCGCCGGTAAGATTTTGGTTTACGTGATGGGAGAAGAGAGCGCATTACTTACCCTTCCTTCGGGCATGGCGTTTCCCGTTCGTATAATTCTTGAAATGGACGCTTTCAGTGGGTTAATGATACTTTGCATTGCTGTTGCTTCCTTTGCGGGAGCTCTTTTTTCAATTAACTACATGGATAAGTTTTCAGGTTTAAAGCGGTTTGTCTCGCTTTATTTTCTCCTNGTGCTCGGCGCTTTGGGAATGTGCGCGACAGGAGACCTGTTCAACTTTTTTGTGTTTGTGGAAATATCATCCATAGCTTCTTATGGTTTGGTCGCATTCTGGCGGGATAAGCCGGAATCCATAGAAGCAAGCTTCAAATATATGTTGCTGTCACAGGTTGGAGCGCTGCTTCTGCTGGTTGCTGTGGGAACGCTTTACGGAAAATATAATGCTATTAACGTGGGCGCACTGGCATCAATTTTTCAGAAAAGTATGCTTGAAAATAACGTGGGGGCGCCAGCATCAATTCTGCAGATAGGTATGCTTGAAAAGATAGTTTTCGCAATGTTTATCGCCATATTAGCTTTTAAATGCGGCGCCTTTCCCATGCATGCATGGTTGCCCGACGCATATGCGGAAGCTCCAAGCGGAGTAACATGTTTGCTTGTATCCGTAAGCCAGGCTTCATTCTATGGGCTTATGAGGATTTGCTTCACCCTGTACGGCGCAACTTCAGCAAGCGCTACTGCTGCATGGATACTTATAACGCTTGGCTGCGCGTCGATGTTCTTTGGGGTAATGATGGCGGTAATTCAGCACGATGTAAAAAGGCTTATGGGATACCATTCGATTTCGCAGGTGGGTTACATGCTTTTGGCTATGGGGGTTGGATTATTAGCGCTTAGCGATACCGCCTCAATGGCTGAATATGGTTACACGGCTATGAAGGGCGGAATATTCCACCTGTTCAATTACTCCATGTTTAAGGGGCTGTTGTTCCTTACAGCAGGAGCGCTTTATTACGCAACAGGTACGCGCGACCTTGATAAAATGGGAGGTCTTGCGCGTTCAATGCCATGGACTACCGTCATGTTCATGATAGGCGCGGTTGCCATTTCAGGATTACCTCCATTCAGTGGTTTTGCCTCAAAGTGGCTTATTTATGAATCGTCGTTTGCCATTCATCCAATACTTCCTGTTGTGGCCCTTTTAACTTCGATTCTTACTTTGGCGTCATTTGTTAAGGTATTTCAATCTGCTTTCCTGGGCGCTTCAAAAATATCGCTTGCTCCAGTCCGTGAAGTTCCGTTTGGAATGCTGTGCGGAATGGGATTGTTAAGCATTATAATACTTTTCGTATCGTTTTTCCCGCACATTTTTGTCAGCGGGGTTGCAGAACCTTCGGCGCGCGGGCTGATAGATCAAGCCGGATACATAAATGCTATTCTTGGAGGTGTAAAATAAATGAGCAGCACGATTTTCAGCGGTTATGGATATTGGGACGCTTTGATATGGTTGTTCTTTTTTGGCGTTTCCGCTGCGTTTGCATTTTATTTTATCTCCCATGGGCGCAACGATTATCGGAAAGGCACGCCTCAGGATGAGATTTATTATTCGGGAAACGTTGTTCCGCAGGATGGAGCGGACGTATCTGTTCCGGCTTCCTCGCTTTATTGGGGATTCCGCCGCGCGTGCGCGCCGCTTTACGCTTGGCTGGACAAGGTTCATAGCGGAAACGGCGCGGATTACATGGGATATTTTCTTTTGACTTTTGCGATAATATCCATGTTGATGATTTTATTCTAAGGGAGGACATTAATGATGAATTTACAAAGTATGCTGAAGGTCCTGCCAAAATCATTGTGGGTTTTTACATGTAACTCCGGTTCGTGTAACGGATGCGATATTGAAATAGTTGCGACGCTTGGACCACGCTATGATATTGAACGATTTGGAATGAAGCTTGTAGGCTCGCCTCGTCATGCCGATGTACTGCTTGTTACAGGCCCTGTTACAAAATTCATGAACAGTAAACTAAAGAGGATATATGCTCAGATTCCCGACCCCAAAGTTGTCATGGTAATAGGCAATTGCGGATGCTCAGGAGATGTATTTTACGAATCGTATAACCTTGACGGTCCGGTTGATAATATAATCCCGGTCGATGTTTACGTAAACGGATGTCCTCCTCGTCCGGAAGCAATTATTGAAGGAGTTGCCAAAGCGGTCATGAAACTTGAAAGCCTTCGTAACAAAACTGAAAATAAAAATGGCAATGACCCAAAAACTTCCGAAGGAGGCGGGGAAAATGACTGATACTCGTTCCGATTTTAAAAAAGTAACTATTACGCAAAAGGTTCAACATATTGGTATACCGGCGGAAACTGTTGCCCAGAATATAAAAAAAGCGTTGGGGAGCAAGAATGGAGGAAAAGTCAGTATTGTAATATCAGAAAGGACAGATGGGTACGATGTTCCTATAACCTGTAAAAATCTCTGGATAACGACCGCTTATCCTCTTTTCCCTGATGTCATACAGGCTCTTTTTGATATTGACATTCTTCATTTTCATGTCATTTCCGGCTACGATGATGGAGACCAGGTGACTTTAAGATATCATTTTTCACTTTTTTCCTATGCCGGACGCAACGATCGCGTGGGAGTAAGCGTTATTGTCGGAGTTCCTAAACCAGATTTAGTAATGCCTTCTCTTTTCTACCTTATACCGGGAATTGAGTATAGCGAGCGCGAAAACCGTGAAATGTACGGAATTGATTTTGATGGATTGCCGGATAAATCTCTCATATTCCTGCCTGAGGAATGGGACGAAAATATTAAACCATGGCGTGATGACGAAGCGGGATTATCACAGAAGCCGGATACGATCAGGAGGTTGTCGTGATGAGTACAACATATAAAATACCCATAGGGCCTGTTCACGTTGGCCTTAAGGAGCCTGTAACCGCTTGGCTTGAACTCGACGGCGAACGGATAGTAAACACGACGATGAGGTATGGAGCAATTCACCGGGGAATAGAGTTTATGTCCCGGACGAGAAATCCCATTCAAGTAATATACCTGTCCGAAAGGATATGCGGGATATGTTCATTCAGCCATGTGTTGGCGTTTATTCGCAGTGTGGAGAACGCTGCGGGTATAGCTGTTCCACCCAGGGCGCAGTATATAAGGACGCTTGTTTTGGAGCTTGAACGTTTGCACTCCCATATTCTATGGGCAGGCGTAGCTTGCTACAGTATAGGATTTGATTCCGCGTTTCATCTGGGAATGCTTTTGCGCGAGCAGGTCATGGACATTCTGGAGATTCTCACAGGAAACCGCGTAAATTATGGAGTCGCGACGATAGGCGGCGTGAGATGGGATATAACGCCGGAGCTCGCGGGCAGCGTTCGCAAGATGCTCCGTTATTACAGGCGGGAATTCAATCCTTTCCGCGATATAGTATTTGAAGACCCTATTGCTGCTGCAAGGATGAAAGGAGTTGGAGTCCTGTCATATGAGGACGCAATCAGATATTGCGTGGTTGGACCTATTGCAAGGGCAAGCGGACTCAGGAAGGACCTGAGGCACAGTTCTCCGTATGAAGCATATTGCGATATCACAGTCACTCCGGTTGTTCCTCAGGATTACTTTGACGAGGCTCATGGCGACGTATTTGACAGATTTGTGGTACGCGCGATGGAAGTTTATCAATCGCTCGATATCATAGAAAAAGTATTGGACGGATTGCCTGAAGGGGATATAGTTTCCGAGCCGAATATCAATAAAGTCATTGCCTCGCTTAAAAAAGTCGAAGGCGTAGGCTGGGGGCTGCTTGAAGCGCCGAGAGGCGATGATACTCATGTTGTCACGCTTAAAGCGGAGGATGAAAACGTTTATCGCTGGAAAGTCCGCGCTCCCACATATGCAAATGCGGTTTCCTGGCCGGTTATGTTCAAGGATAACGAGCTGGCGGACGCTCCTCTTATTATCAACAGCGTCGATCCGTGCATATCGTGTATGGAACGTATGGTAACGACAGATAAAGCGGGGAACAGGAATTATGTTGACCTCTCAGAGCTTATAAACAAGAGCAGAGAGAAAACCCGGAGAATGCGGGGGGAGATTTGAGATGATAGCTAGTCTGATAATAAAAATTATAGCGGGTGGCGCGTTGTTGATAATTTCAATTATTGCCGCGCTATTGCTTGACGGAGCGGACAGAATACTGCACGCGCGAATGCAAAGACGTTACGGTCCTCCTTTGTTGCAGCCATTTTATGATATCCTGAAACTGCTTGGAAAGGAAAAAATTGTCCCAAGACGCGCTGTACGTTGGATATTCATGCTTGCCCCATGGTTGGCCTGCGTTTTGACTTTGCTGATATTCCTTTACATACCAATGGGGCGTATCCCTCCCGTACTTGGGACCGAAGGCGATATGATACTTATTATTTATCTCCTTGGTTTCTCGGCTGTAGCTATGGCAATGGGAGGATTCGCCAGCGGAAATCCCATTGCAAGCATTGGCGCCGGCAGGGAAATTCAGCTTATGATGAGTTATGAACTCCCTCTTGCAGTTGTTGTTTCAACGGTCGCATGGGTTGCATTTAAGACGAAAATGCAGGGCGCTCCTTTCAGCCTCGATACTTTCACCGGTGTTTCGATATGGAGCGTGGTGGGCGAAGCCGGATTCATCGGACTTATGTGCCTCGCGCTTTCTTTGATAATGGTTGTGCCGGGCGAAACCGGCAAAGGCCCGATGGATATTCCGGAAGCGAAGACGGAGATACTTGATGGATTGATAATAGAGTATTCGGGCACGAATCTTGCGCTTTTAAAAATAACTTTTGCCCTGCGCTCTACGGTCATGGCGGCATTTCTGACAAGCATATTTTTCCCATTTTCTTTGGGCGGTCTTGTTGGATTATCCGGACCATTGCTTGCCCTTATTGATTTTGTAGGATTTTGGGTAAAATTGGCGATTGTACAACTGGTTTTCATTACTGTGATGCGAACGATGTTTGGAAGGTTTAAAATATGGCAGGCTTCTCATTTTTATCTGGTCAAGGTAGCGATGCTTTCTATTGCCGGCCTTATTCTTATCTCTGCCGATATTTTAATGAGATAGGGGCGTGATACAAATGATAAACAGAATTTTACCGGTTATAACCGACCAGGCAACTAAGAAACCTGCTACTAACACGTTTCCTATTCCTCATATGCCTGACTCTTTATTGGATGCTTTGAAATCAAAAGATACAGTGCTAACTCCGCCTGTTAACGTAGGAAAACGTTTTAGAGGGCGTTTGTTATACGACAGGCAAAAATGTATAGGTTGTAAGCTTTGCATAAAAGTTTGTCCTGCAAATGCAACGGAGTATCTGCCCGAAGCCAAAAAGATCCAGATTCATAACGACAGATGTTGTTTTTGTGCGCAATGCACCGAAATATGTCCTGTAAAATGCCTTGCCATGTCGGATGAGTCTCTTAATTCTTCATTCAATCGTATTGAAGACATAATAACGGATACAGGTCCAACAGAAGAGGATTTGGGAGACGAAGAAGTGAATGGCGGCAAATACGCAATTGATGAGGAAACATGTATTGGCTGCACAAAATGTTTGCGCGCGTGTCCTGTTAAAGCAATTTCCGGCAAAGCTAAACAAGTTCATGTAATAGACCCTGATATTTGCGTGGGTTGCGGACAATGCGCGGAAGGGTGCCCGAAAGGAGCTATTTATATAATTTAATAAATATAATATAAAATAACCAGGTTGCAATTAAACGTATGCTTCGTAGTTCTTGATCCCCTTGCCCGACGTAGGTTNCGCCATCGCAGCGGGGATCAAGAGCCGCCTGATGAAGAAATAAGCGGCCAACGCAGCTCACTTCGCCGGTTGCCTGATTATCGCAAAGACGTGTTATGAGGCTTTTTTCATCTTCACAGCAATGTGAGTATGACGCGTCAATGTTCACGTCTTCGCCACGCTCGTCCTTTAGCCGCGAGCGTTAGCGTGGCGGGCGGCGATCCAGAGAGGGCAGGAACGACCGGGGGGCCTGGACACAGTTCAGTGTGCTTTATCGGGGCGGTTACCTCTATTGTCCGTTCTGTTACAAACGGCATTCTGCCGCATGTTTAATGTTGTAGGGACGACCGAGATCGGTCGTCCGTTGTCTGCCGTGGAATCATAATGCCGGAGTCAGCGTCCTGAAAGGACGCAATTTTTCTAACCGCTGGCGTCAGCCGGAGGCAGGCGCAATGCCATAATCCTGGAAGACCTCGCCGGAGCGTTACCCCATTGTATATGGAAGCGCTTGCCTGTAGGAATAGTATGGAAATGTAATGGGCTGGAATGCAAGTAAATCTGATTGTATTTATCTTCAAATGGGAATCATCCCGGCGCAATACCGCATGAATGGGGTTCATATCGCTATGGCGACACTCCATAATCTTGATTGTATCGCAAGTCTGTACTTCCGTCATATTAGTAAACTGAAAACAAACGAAAACAGCGACAGAGGTTGTTCATCGCATGAAAGATTACAACAACCCATTTATATTAGATCTTAGGCATAGTATAATGAATAGTGCGTATTTTTTTACTGTGTGGATTATCACATAGCAACGATTGATGTTGTACAATGAAAAATGATATTTGGCAAAAAAGAATACAAAAGGCTGCAAGTTTTGGTTTAGAGGAGGTGGCTACGAGAAAAGCGCTTTTTGGCGGATGTCAGAGTAATTAATCGGAAACTGTATTATTGTTTGAATTGGAAATACTAAAATTTCATAAATTAATAAGGAGGAACTTCAATGTTTAGAAAGTGTGTGTTTGCGTTTCTTGCGCTATCGCTCGTTCTACTGCCGGTCAAGGCGCACTCTGCCGTTGACGACCCGTTTTGGCCTCAGTCAGAGTACGACAGAATTGAAAATCGTATATTGGGCAATGTACCAGTGGTAACAGATGATGCTTCCGGCTACAAATTTACAGTTGTGGACGCAGACGGAACGCGTAAAGAGATTACTTATTCCGTCAAACTCACGGATTTTACCCCTCGAACGTCTCTGGAGGACGTTATCTCCGCGAGACCTGCAGGAACAGGGACAGGAAGAATTTTAACCAGAACCCCTATCGAGGACTGGACTTGGGCGTTCAGGTCCGCCTTACAGGACGTGGCGGACAAGGGCGGCGGCACGGTGGTGGTTCCCACTCGCGCAGCGTCCTACAGAACCGGCGCGATAAGATTCCGGGGAAACAATACCAGAATCCACCTGGAGGATGGCGTGAAGATTGAGTTTATAAGAAACATGCAGTACGGAACCTATGTCAGGACATCCCCCACAACTATGTTGCCGCCGATAACGTATTCAAACCCTGCGGATTACGACGACTGGTATCCTCAGGAGAAAACGCGCTATGAGTGTCGGGACTTTTACGGCTACTCACCGCTCATCTACGCCTATGGGCTCAAGAACATTGCACTGACCGGGGCGGGGCGGGGCGGCGATAACCCGGTAACCGGCGACGGTCGCCCCACCACCGATATCGCGGACGTCGACGGCAATGATTACCCTGACGGATATATCGAGCCTGAGCCAGGTTCGAAGATATCGATAATTGATGGCATGGCTGACTCGTACCACATGCGTACTTTTACTGTTACTTTGCCTCTTTATGATGTGGACAACACGACTGTAATAGTGCCTTCAGGTACGACCGCGACACATCGTATTGATCCAAACACCGACCAAGCGGTTGTGGGAACCCCAACAGGTTCGCTCACCTACAGCGCGTGGCTCGAGGGCAAAATGAACAATTGGCAGCCTATCGAGTCCAGAATGATGCCCGATCTTGTCCCTTTGAGCAACCCCAACCTAAGCGACGCGCAGAAACAATTCAGAAATGTCAGGAGAGTAAACCAGTATCGCGTGACGTTCCTCGAACCACACGAGTGTCAAAACGTACTTATCGCGGACTTCTATCTTCGCAACTCGCCGTTCTGGCTGCTGCATCCCACGTACAGCCAAAACATACATATCTACGGAGTGCACCTTAATACTCACGGCACGAACAACGACGGTATCGATCTGGATTCGAGTCAGTACGCCCTCGTCGAGAAAAACATCTTCAACACTGGTGACGACAACGTCGCGGTCAAATGCGGCCGGGACAACGATGGATATCAGGACTGGAACATGCCATCCACTCATGTAATTGTCCGTGACAACCTGATGAGAGACGGGCATGGAGGCATAGTGGCCGGCTCTGAGATGGCAGGCGGAGTCGAGTGGGTCTTCGCCCACAACAACATTTTTGATTCGCCCAACTTCTGGTATGGTCTGCGCATCAAAACGAACTCCAGCAGAGGCGGATACCTGCGGCACATCTACATGAAGGATACGGAACTCAGAGCGCTCATGGCATCCTTCATCACCCTCAATTTTTTCTATGACCACGACTCCGACACCAGAGTGCCGACGGCTTCCGATGTCTATGTCTCCAACTGTTATACTCCTCCCACTGGATTCACTGTCAAGCCAAAGCTGGGCTTCATTGTGGCGAAACAGTACGGCAGTTCGCCGGTCAGTGGCATCCACATAAAGGACTGTGACTTAAGTGGTTTTTATCAATCCCCGAACAACCCGGACAACCCCAACAGACCCATAAACAACATTTCCAGCCTGGTGGAAGGAGGCATTTCCTACGATAACGTGCGTATCGACGGGGAGCTGTACCAGCCGCCCGCGAAATCGTCCACAATCAAGAGCCTGATCTTCACCAATTTGCTCAACACCAATGACGTCAGAGTGGTTTCTAAGCCTGAGGACCTCAAGACCATTATCGACGAAAGCCGCGCTAACACGTCGCTTAGGTGGGACATTTCCATTGTAGCCAAAGTAGATGGCTTCGATTATAAAGGCAGGCGCTATAGCATCAACGATACCATCGAAAACTCCACCTATTCAGGTCCCCTCGATAACACAGGAAGCGGCGTACACGAACACTACGACGGCGGGACCAACTACACCGAAGGACGTAGCCCCCACATTAAAGACGAGGACAAGAGATACCCCTACTACAGGGTTAGCGGCATGCCAGCCTACGAGGCCTTCGTACGGGTCAACTCACGCCATACTATCGGTACAACTAATAACGTCCAAGATTGGTATGCTAACCCGTCAATATCCCACGTCGACGCCGGACCGAACTACGTCATCGACCTCCGGACGCCGGGACGGGTCACCCCGATGGGTAACAGCGAGTATCTCATTAAGCTGAGAGAAAATGTCGATATGGGTAATACTTATGCAATACGCACCGGGGTTCCAATACTCAACAAGATAGAGGTCGTGCTGCGCAACGCCCTCTTCACGGATGATCAGGACTTTGTGTTCTACTCGGCTCTGCCGAGGATCACCGGAACGAAGATAGACGCTGTGAAAAATCTCTTTGTTGTGGACTTCGACAGGCCCATGAATAACGCAGCTATCGCTACACTAAGCCTTAAGCTAACCGCCGACGGCTTGGTAGTACCCGTTAATTTAATCGGGCAGTGGAGCAGTGACGGCGCAAGCGTCAGCTTTAACGTACTTGACTCAATTGATGCGGGCAAATTTTACACGATTGACGCGTTTGACCCAACGAGTAAAGTGTTAAGCTACAGAGGTATAGTCCCCATTTTAAGCGGAACTGCCATCACAAGCCTGACCCTCAATGCGGACAATATGCTGATGAAAGCCGGCGAGACGTTCCAGTTGGTTCCAACTATCTTCCCCTCCGATGCTACACTGCCAATAACCTAC
>WRNQ01000024.1 GCA_009776565.1 Synergistaceae bacterium
AAGTATAATTTCATGCACAAGCCGCCGTATCTGTAGTTTGTCGCTACGCGACCGGCGTCTGCGCACCCATTCGCTGCAATTCATTTCGCTCATGGGTATAAATAAGACTCATAGTGTTGCATTTGTTTTACGCCATATTCTGTTTCCAAGTTTCAGTGTTACTAAGCTTTTTTTGTTGCCTTCCTAACCTATGTTGCCAACCTCAATAATCATACATATGACCATGACTATGACTATGACCATGACTATGACCATGACTATGACCATGACCATGGTTATGCCTTCCTCCGATGACTATGACTATGACTATGACTATGACCATGACCATGAC
This sequence comes from Synergistaceae bacterium, assembly GCA_009776565.1. The sequence goes on from WRNQ01000024.1 coordinate 332, forward strand.
CATGACCATGGTTATGCCTTCCTCCGAAAGCCTCAAAAAGATCCGGATGGTTCCTTATACAGGCCGTTGCTGCCTATGTCAGCCAAAGGTTTTTGGGGTCCAGGGGCTTGCCCCTGGCCGTTTAGGGGTCCGGGGGGACCGGAACTCCCGGCGCCTTTTTTGGTTCTTTTTTCGGCGGTGAAAAAAGAACATCCTTAATTTTGAGCCACCGCTCACTACCATACCGAGGCGGCGCCTCAGAATGTAATTAACCTATTCTTGGTTAATGTGACTATGAATTAAACGTGTAATGACGAATATACAGCAATAATGCTATTATATATAGCAGTATTGTGCGTAGGCGCCCAATCTGCGTTGCGCGGCTTTAGGATAGTAGAATGAAAGAATTATCTATCAATGCGTAGCATAAGGGGATCCCGCAACGGCAAAAGACAGTTATTATTGCCAAAAATTTCTAAGTGGGTGAGGCTGTGAACGGCGATAAAATAGCGTTTGATTTATTAAAAAGTGAACGTAGCAGCAATTATATTCGTATGGAAGCGGAGAAGCTTATCAAAGTGGCGGATAAGCTTGCTGTGGCTGTTGCGGATATCCCGAATTGGTGGGGCGGCGACTCAAAGTACAGCTTTATTCATAGCGCCAACGAGCTTGACTCGCTAATGCGAAAAGCCGCCGAACGTATATGTGAATTGAGTAACAACATGACTGCGACAGCAGAAAATAATAGAACGTTCGAAGAACATTTGAAAATCGAATTAAACTCAGCCGGCAAACCTTGGTATTAAAAAATATCAAAAACTAATTCGGTGATTATGAATTGGTCTATATGGTGTTAAGCACACGAGCTGCAGATTGAATTTGATCTTAGATAAACAAGGAGAATTTTGTTTTGATTAATGATGTAGAATTTGACTATTCGAAATCTAAGAGACTTTCCGCTTTACTCAGTGAGTGTGAGCGTAGTTTAGAAAGCGTAACTCATAGCTTAAAAAAGGAATTGACCAACGTTGGTAATTGGTGGACGGGTGAATCCTATGATGAATATAAAAACAGTTTTGACAACGCTGCCGGAGTTAAATCCTTCCTTAATACTTTATTGGAAGAGACAAATAGAACAGCGCGCCTTTTATTAAAAATAGAGAACTTAAAAAAAGAATTTGAGAAGAACTCATTTGAAAAATTTGAGTAGGGGAGACTGTGGGCGATAGGAAAACAAAGGTTGATTATGCTTAAGTGCATTAAAAAATAAGTTTGGTAGTTGCTTGAGGAGCATTTTTGCGTGTCCGAAGTGGGTGGGTCAGAAGGCCTTATGCCAATCGCTAACCAGATTTATAAGTATAAAATTTAATTGATGTAGAAGACCTGTATTAGACAGGGCGCCGAAGAATAATGGCCGTCACATGCGCATTGGAAAGTTATCGGAACTGATCCAGCAGCGTATGCTAAAGTCAGATATTAACGCAGGTATTTTGAATCTTTGACCGGAGAGCCGGGAGAATATTAAGAGGAGGAATACGATTGAGAGGAGTGAACACAATAAACGGAAATATTGCGAACGGCGGACTTGCAGTAAAATGGCGCGGGAACGTTATATTCGCGCGATCGAACGAATGGTTCTTAAATGCCGATGAAGAGTACATATATTACAGTAACAGGGATGACGAAAACCGGCTGTATAAAAAAACGGAAGTACACGATAAGGGTAAAATTATAGTCAGGAAGCCATGTTCGGGAGTGACATTATTTGAGGATGGCATTTATTATGTAAACGAAGAAGATCAAAGAGTGTACAGATGCTCAAAGGAAGGCAAAGGCGTTACTGCATGTTCAAAGACCGAAACAACAGAGTTCGCCGTCCTTGGTGACGGCGCTGTATATACAAACCCAAACGCGCGTCGTGTTTGCGCTTTTGGCGGAGGCGTATATTTTGCGGATGGAGGTAATCAGGACAATTTATTTGCGCTCACATTTGTCGATGTTAGGAACGGCGAAACCAGTGTTTTCCCCGATATTAAGCCTTCTTATATAAATATTCACGACGACAATGTTTACTATACAGACAGAGGCCGTGAAAACAAGATCTTCAGGCTAGATCCTTCAGGATCGCGCATGTCCGTATACGGAAACAGCGCGGAATGCCTGCATGTTTTGAGTGATTGGCTTTATTTCCTGGCTGATAAGAAATGGAAGCGCTTGTCGCTGCTGAATTTTGGAGAAGCGGAGGAAGTATGAACGTTTTGGTTCCTGAGCGTTCATACTTTCGGGTGGGACCCTATGGTCCCCCCCGACCTCCCCCTCCTTCAAAGAGGATGAGGGGGAATCCCCCTCATCACTCCCCCATGTCCATGCCTATATGGTTCATAGGGTTTTGTGACTTCCGAAGGAAGGCATGGCCATAAGTATGAACGCACGCGGGGTGAGCGTGTAGTGTAAGTGTGCGAGCGCAGTGTGAATGTGCAAGTGTGATTATGCATGTGAGTGTGGGTTTGCGTTCGGTAAGGGACACAGTGCCGGGAGTAAGGGTGAAAAGAGGTACGACCATGAATAGACGGAGGAAAATAGGAGAAGGCGTTAGCCGCATTATTGATAAGTTAGCGTCAGCGGACGCCGGATACGACAAGCCCAAGGGGATAGTCGCAGGTTTTGTTTCTGTATGCGACTTTGTGGAAAACGGTGAAATAATTGCAAATACGGCTTATTTGTTATCGAAGCGTGACGTTGCAGTTTGCGTTGTGGACTTTAAAGTTTTTTACCCGAATTTGTTCGATTGGCTGGGCGGGGTAAGCGCAAACAAAAAGGGAGACGGTCTCATCCGGCTTCTCAATAGCGACAGGACGGAAGTAAAGTCTATTTCCATGAAAACAGATGACGAAAATGTGTTTTTGATAAGCCCTAGCCCTAATGACGATATTGAGGATTATATGAATTTTGGCATAAACGATGTAAAAAGGGTTATTTTGGCGCTAAAAGACGCTTTTGACATTGTAATGATCGACATCCCAAATAATCCGCCGCTCGAGTTTTGCTTGGGCGCATTAATGAACTGTCAACGGGGATTCTTTGTGGCTGCGGAACGTGTGGATGCGGCTCGAAACATACAAAAGCTAACTGAATTTGCTCTCAAAATAACAAACGAGATAAGGAATTTCAATAACATTATTATAGCCCGCAAACAGGATTTACCCTATGATGAGAATGCGCTTTCAACCATTGAATTTACTGGCGCGGGTGGGAAAGATAAACTCAAAGTGGTGGCAAAGCTGCCTTTTTTAAGAGCGGTGCAGGAGAGCGCTTTGGATGGCAGAGTATATATCCGCGAATCCTCATTTACAAACAAGTCGTTTGTTCGCGAAATAAACAAAGTAGCAAATATGATTTTAGATGTGGGATAGGTTGTAGGTTATAGGTTATAGGTTATTAGGCTGTAGGTTATAGGTTATTAGGCTGTAGGTTATAGGTTATTAGGCTGTAGGTTATAGGTTATTAGGCTGTAGGTTATAGGTTATAGGTTATTAGGCTATAGGTTTTATGTAGTTATTAAGTTTCAAAGAAAGGCTTGGTCATAAATTATGCTGACACTTGATAATATTCGCGAACTTCAGGAAGAGTATAAGTACAACAGGTTGGTCGGAGGGATACAAGCGGAATCTGACGAGAAGGAATCAGATCATGAGGATACCGTTGAAAAGGACCTAACTTTGGCAGACGCGGAGAGTGAATGCAGTAGATATCTTTTAGAAAGTATGAGCCAAAACGGATTAAACTTGGAAGGTAATGATTTTAATTTTGCAGAGGAGTTAGACCGCCCAAAAGATACAATCTATTATACTCACGATTTCGTATTCGGGAGATTAAATAAAAAATACCGTATCGTCATGAGTATTAATTATGAAGAACGGGAGAGCAGTGAGAATAACGACTTTATTAGTTTTAATTACTCCCTGGAACGCTGTCAGGAGTATATCGCGAAAAATTTTCGGGAGCGCCGTGATGAACGCGACAAAGCGGAGCGTACAAAAGAGTACATCAAAGACTTCGTTTACAAAGACATGCACGGCGGAGTACGCAAGTCCATAGGCGGAAGGTATAACCATAAAGAGCTAGTGGACGATCTTACCAATGAAATTATGAATTACGGGCCAATAACGAAGTATGTTGAAGACGACTCCATAGATGAGATCCGCGCCAACGGACCAAAGGAGTTATTCATTGAGAGCGCCGGAAAAACCATGCCGTGCAAAGATGTATTCCATGATTCGGAACATATGGAGCGCATTATATCCAAATTGATCGGCTTTTCTAAAGCGCGCCTCACGCCAAAATCCCCGATGGTAAACGCGAGGACGATGGAAGGATACCGCATGAACGCGACGTATGCCGGCATTTCACCGTATAATCAACCGGCGTTTGTTTTGCGAAAATTCGGCAAGCGCGCAATAGAACCGGAAGACATGCTTAAAAATAAATCATTTTCAACCGGCATGTATACGCTATTGTCGCTTATCCCCAAAGCCGATTTGTCGTGGATAACGGTAGGCCCCACGGGAAGCGGCAAAACCACGTTAAACGGCTTGCTTGTGAGAGAAATAGACCCGCTTTCAAGGGTGATCACCATAGAGAATCCGTCGGAGATGCGTCTGAGGCGAATAGAAAACGGTATTGTGATAAACGATGTTTTGCAGTACGAGTGTATACCCGACGATGAGGGGGCTTCTTCATCTGATCCGACTATGGAAAACCTGCTCATCAACGCCATGCGCCAGTCGCCGCATTGGATAGGACCAGGAGAACTGCGCACTCCCGGCGAGTTTGCAACGGCGCTTCGAGCAGCTCAAACAGGCCACTACTTTTTTACAACGCTACACGCCGAAGGTGACGATGACGCGATCTCGAGGTTTTTAACGTCATACCTCATGGTGTCTAATGAACCGGCTGAACTGGCGCTTCGTAATATATGCGCCGCAGTCAAGTTTATAATATTTCAGGAAAAGCTGGCTGATGGGGCGAGAAAAGTCACATCAATTTCCGAAGTGGTTGGGTCTGAGGGCCTTAGGCCAACTACTAACCAGATATATAAGTTTGAAATTGAAGACGTCGTAGAAGAACCCGCATCGCACAGGGTGCTGGAGATTATTGGCCGCCACAGGCGCGTAGGAAAGTTATCGGAAACGATCCAGCAGCGTATGCTAAAGTCGGGTATTAAACGTGAACGGTTTGAATTTTTGACCAGGGAACCGGGAGAATATGAAGCGGAGGAATACGATTGAAATGAGGCTTTTATTAATAGCAGGGATGGAACATTCCTATATTGCTACTTACGCCGAAAAAAGGCGCCATTTGATAGCTAATAAGAATTCGCTTATGTTAAGCGATGCTGACGAATACATCGAGAACCATACTTTGTCATATGACATGATTCTGGTTACGGATGGCGCGATGTCCGCAAATCCGGATAGAAACGAAATAAACCTTGAGGATTTGTTAAAATATCATTCCTGTATAGTTGTTATTACAAGGGACTTCTTTTTTCAAACGCCTGATAACACTATAAAAGCTATTATTTCTGATTGGATTCGACCAACAGAATATGATTTTGACAAAGCGCTGAACCTGCGGCAGGATGAAATGCGCAATGATGGACATGGCTACGACCGTAATGATAGAAGACATAGCTATGGTCGTAATGACAGACACGGCGCCAGCCGTAATAATAATGGCGACAGCCGCAACGACAGATATGGCGACAGCCGCAACGACAGATATGGCGACAGCCGCAACGACAGATATGGCGATGACCGCAACGATGGAAGACATGGCGACAGCCACAATGATGGAAGACATAGCTATGACCGTAATGATAATGGCGACAGCCACAATGATGGAAGACATAGCTATGACCGTAATGATAATGGCGACAGCCGCAACGATGGAAAACATGGCGACAACCGTAGTGACAGGCATGGTGACAACAGCAATGGCAGATATGGCGACAAACGCGAAGGAAAAGATAAAAAGGAAAAAAGAAAATGGGGGGCAAAACCTAAAATAGAGTTAGAAGCCGACGAATTGCCGGCATCAGCTATTATTGACCGGACCACAAGCCGCGCAATAGTTTTTACCGGTCATAGAGGTTCTGGTGTTACAAGTACGGCAATCAGCGTCGCACTATCGGCAATCGGTCGAAATCTTAAAACGATTTTTGTAGATTTTGATACGGACTACAGGGCGGCAAACCTTTATTTGGGTGAGTTCGGGGCACAGGCGGATAAAAATGACGGTATATCATCATCACTAATCAGGCTTCTTGCTCAGCCCCAGAAATACGATGTCTATGCTGTAGATGCAGACGGGCTATGGGTTACTTCATTGGGATACGGTTTTGCGGATGAGAAACTGCTTCAGCAGCACTTTACGGAAACTAAAATAATAGGGCTTATAACTTCACTGAAGCATAGTTTTGATCTTGTGGCCGTTGATTTCCCGCTGGACAGGCTCGCGCTTACGCCGGCTATATTGAATAACGTTGATGTCCTGGCATTGTGTATGGAAAACAACATCTATTCCGCCTTTACCACTGTACGCAATATTGTCAATGAATTTAGCCGCATGGAAGACATTTCATATTTTGCGTCGAAAGCCAATCTTATAGTGACGAAATATAACGACGAGTCCATGTTTGAAGATGAATTGATACTTCCGGAACGACTTGGCGAGTTAATAGTTAATGAAGGGTTTTGTGACGCTTTTACGACAGAAATGCCTGTCGCGGGCAGCATTCCATATGATAATCGTTTTGACAGGCAGATTGAGAGCGATGTTTCAATAATTTACACGGACAATAGGATGAAGCGGGCATATGAGGGCATTTTGCTTCGCCTGATAGGAGCGGCGAGATGAATAAGACAAAAGCGGAATTCAAGAAAAAAGAACGCGGATTATCTGGCGGTAAGCGGATAGCGGCAAAAATTGCGACAGTGGCGGTAAGCATTCTAGCGTTATTTCTTACCTACATGTACTTAAGTAACGCGGACAGCGCCGCAAGGGATACAGTGCCGGTAGTAAGGGTGAAAAACGGCATTCCGGCGTACACGATTTTAACAAAAGACGATGTGGAAAAATATGACTTAATCAAGAAAGAGTTTATTGATAAAGAAATGATCCTGTACGAAAACGCCGAGGATGAAGTTTATGGGAAATATACAGCATATTTTATAAGAGGCAAAACTGTCCTGTACAGCGACCAGCTAATTGGCGATAAACCTGTTCGCAACGAGTGGCTTTACAGCCTTTCGGGAGACGAGGAAGTTGTTACGATCCCATATAAGTATTCGGAGGCGGGCGGAGATATTCTCCTGCCGGGTGATTTGATTCGGATACGCGTTTCATATGAGGTTGAGGTCCCTATAAAAAATAACGCTGGCTACAATGATTATGGCGGCGATAATGTTAATCCGAACAGCTATTCCAGAGGATCCGGCGCCGAAAAAATAGTGAAAACAGATATATTATTCGGCTCGATTGTCGTTAAAGACATGATCAATTCTAACGGACGCTCAGTTTATGAATTGTATAAAGAAGTAATGCGGCTTGATGAGAAACAGCGCGATAGCGTAATGAGGAGCTCCGAGTTCCTCTCGAGTATAAAACCGAACGCGCTTTTGCTGGCCGGGACGGCTGACGATATGGAGCGATACGCAACTTTTAAAGCAACGGTAAACAGCAGCAATTTTCTTATAACTATATTAAGTAGAGCAAGTAACACAATCGGCTTTGACAACTTGCCGACGCTTGAAACAGAGGTTCGGTCATGGATAGATGGCGGGAAATAGGACACGACCGGAGAATCCGGAGAATCACGGAGTATATGAAACGGAGGGAAATAGTAAACGGTGAATCCCGGAGTATATGAAACGGAGGGAAATAGTAAACGGTGAAGCCCGGAGTATATGAAACGGAGGGAAATAGTAAACGGTGAAGCCCGGAGTAGATGAAACGGAGGAATACTATTGAGCAGAATGTTTGTGTGTGCGGTCGTCGGAGGGACAGTTTTCATGTCTCTTAGCGCATTGCTCGAGCTAAACTTTATTGCGGATATCAGAAGCTTTGTCAACGAGCTCTTTTTATCGCTCTGGGGATATCTTGAACAGTATAACCGGAAGCGGCGCTCCGAGAGGATCAAACGCGAGAATATCGTTCGGAGGAAGGAAGATTTGCTTGTTAAGTATAACAGGCTAATTGATGACTTCTTAAGAAGCTTTAACCTTGGCATCCCGTTGGAAACCGCTACTTCGCTGATAGCGATAGTATTTGCGCTTATTATAGTTGTATCGACCCTGTTTTTAAAAGATGTTACGGTATCATTCATTATTGCCGTTTCGACAATGATTACGCTTTTCACATGGTTTTCAAGGGAGTCGCGAATTCGGCGGGCCGCCAGGGCCGAGGCTATTGCTGACGCGGAAGATGCGATTTGCCCGCTTGCCAGGGACGGAGTTTTGGTTGCGATAAAAAAAGTAATGGAAACAGAAGAGTATATTCATAAAGATATACGACCGTATTTCACTGAGTTCATAGACAATTGCGAGATGCGCGGCTACTCTTTCAGGCAGGCAATGAAACTGCTCAACATACAGTTAGGTTCGCGCTTTGACAACTTCGCGGAAAAAGCGATAACGTTCGAGTATAACGAACGCAAAGGTATGGCTGAGGTTTTCCTTGATATTGTGGACGAGAATGCTGTTGTGCGTGAGATCAATGCAAAAAAAGAGGACTTGTTCAAGAAAATGAACCGTGACTTCTTAATGAAAACGCTGATCATCGTTCTATTTTTTCTCTATGCGCTTTCTGTCAGGGAATTTCGCGAGTTTATGGTACTTACGACGCCCGGCAAGTTTATTAATTCACTGTGCTTGAACGTAATATGCATCAGTTTTGCATGGGGGCAGGCGCTGCAAGGCTCATTAGAGTTAAAGCGTCAACGGTCTAAAGCGAAAGTGAAAGTGAAAGGGTGAGGGGAAAGGTTATGTTTTCCAAAATTATCGCGTTTGCGGCGGTCATATTCTTAATAAAGCAGTTGTTATACCCTTTTTACCGTCCGGCGGGGCGAAGGCATAAGAATATGGTTAGAAAGTACAGTAAAGAAAAACAGGCCGAAGAAGTAAAACATAAACGTCGGGAAAAGAAGATCGAGTTTGCGCGCAGATATGCCGTCCGGCTGCCGTTTATGCAATCTGAAGCGGAACTGAAAAAGACGCTTGATCGGCTCGACTCCGACAAATGTCCTGAAGAAATATGGTTTGAACAGGATTTATGGTTAGTTGGCAGTATTGTGGTCTCGGTCTTTCTGTTTACGGCAAACAACATTCTGGGACTTATATCGGCTCTGCTTATACCAATAGTGTTTTTCTTACCGACAGATGAACTGGATAAAGAGGTTAAACGTAAAAACCAGAATATTGCGCTGGATTTTCCACTATTTTACAGTATGGTGTTTTATCAGTATTCTAAAACAATTAATGTTTATATGGCGGATGTTATAAGTGACTATTTGCCGAACGCCAATGATGATATGGCGGAAGAATTAAATGTGATGTTACAGAATATTGATTATTCAGATGAGGAATATGCGCTTAAGCAGCTTAAAAAGCGAGTGCCAATCCATCATGTAATTAAGTTTTGCGACATTATGGAAACGCGGTTAAGGGGTTATGATAATGTCTCTCAGATGCAGTATTTGAAAAATGAAATCGACCGCTACAGGGTAACAGAACTGGAAAATGAACTGCAAAGGAGGGTCAGGACGAACAATCTAATCCAACTTATCCTGTTAGGCGTGTTGGGGTTATACATTATAATTTACTACTTATTTACCGTACTGAATTCACTGAATATGTTTTTGTAACGAGGGGGGAGGCGTTTAAAATACTAAAACACGCAAACACGCAAGATACGTAAACACGCAAGCACGCAAGATACGTAAACACGCAAGATACGTAAACACGCAAGCACGCAAATTGAACAGTTTTCAATAATTTCAAAAAAACGAGGAGGTTTGACATGAACGGAAAAGTAAAGAGGTTTATGAACGACGAGCAGGGGGATTTCAGTGTTAAGGGACTGGCAATTACGGTAGGCGCTATCGTTGTGATCGGCGCCGTTGTTACATGGTTGTCAAACGGACAGATTACCGTATGGATATCGGATGTCTGGGATTCTGTATGGGGCTGGATCCAAGACACCTTTATGGGGTGATCTGCTATGGTTGCCGCGATTAAAGCTATTCTTACAGCAATCATATCGACGGTTGTACTGTTTTTGATCATTCAGTTGGCGTTCTTTTTCCCGTTTTACATGACGATAGTTGTGGAAACGTTTAACTTGTCGAATATTGCGGCTAACGATAATTACGTCAAACAAATGTATTATGACCATAGCCTTGACGGAATGCGGGATCGCCCGATATTTAACAAAACGCCGGCTGATGTGAGAATTGAGGTCTTCACGGAGGATGACTGGGGAATTCAATGGAACGCGGTGGGCGAAGACGACGAATATGCCTACAGCGCATATGAAGGCGAGAATTGGGAGCACGGGGAGCATAAACCGTACTTGCAGCGAGGCCATCCAGTGACGGTGACGGTTAGCGCGATATATCCGCTTGAAATGACTCTGTGGGGCAGGACAATAACTCACCCTTTCCCTGTGTCATTCAGCATGACGTCGGTGGGGTTGAAGTATTACAAAGACTTAGACTGGGATTGGTACTAATAATGAAGGGTATTGCGATAGCGATATTAATCGTACTTTTGCTTGGAGTAGTCATTCAGCCTTTGATTGAAACATCAAATGTCCTGAAGGAAAAGGTCACGCTTGGCGCGGCAATTTTAAGCTCATGCCGCGCTGCGCGCGGCAATGCGCTAATGGATGAGAGAATGCGTGATTTAAACGCAAATATCGATGAGGATATATTTAAACACTATTTTGCCGAAGCGTTCAGCGAAACGCTTGGCGTGTATTTGTCTTCGCCATCAGGGCTGCACGGCAGGATGGAGTTTACGTCCCCAAGTGGACGGTGGGACCAGATAACGGTCGATTTGACGCTGCAATCACCGCATGAAATCTATTTCTCAGGGCATGAGGTAATTCAGGCTGAAATATACCTTAGTACGCCATATGTGTTCCGTACCCCCCTCTTAAGGGACGCGGCGGCGCTATTGCCTAATTCGTTTGAAATTACTGAAACACGTAATTTTGAAGCGCAAATAATAAACTAAAACTAAAAAGTATTAAAGGAGGGCAATCTGGAGAACATATGACAAATTTGAAACAGGGGAGGATAAAATGAATTATATCTTGGTCACGCTTCAATGGAATGGCGGCCTGGAGGATTTGAAAGTCCCCGCTTTTGTTCCGGTTGTGGAGCTTCTGGAAATGTTTGATGATATTTACGGCATCGGGGGAAAAACGTTACAAGCCGAACCGAAGGGTATTATCCTGGATAAGAACAAAACCCTCGAGGAACAAGGCGTCCAGAATGGAGCAAAGCTATCGATAAGCTAATAAGCAAATAAGCTAATAAGCTAATAAGCAAATTAAGCATTTTAAGCTAACAAGCTAATAAGCAAATTAAGCATATCAAGCTAACAAGCTAATAAGCAAATTAAGCATATTAAGCTAATAAGCTAATAAGCAAATTAAGCATATTAAGCTAATACGCTTAAACTTTGGTATAAACAAACAAAGCAATTGAAAAAAATTCTTTAACGGTGAGGAGGTGAGATTTATGGCTGATGACAGAAGATTAAGATTTAGCAGAGCGGGGAGCGCAGCGATTCAAAAGGAGTTTGAAAAAGCGATTAGCCCAATTGCAGAAGCGTTCAAATCCGCGCAAAACACAGTTGACGGTTTGCATGAATGGTGGGATGGCGAAACAGCGGATGCATTTGTAAGCAAATTTGCTGAAACAAAGCAAAAAGTAAATGACGAGTTAAATAAGTGGCTGGAAAGCAATATAGCTCTTATGAAGAAGATTGAGGAGATAAAGTTCAGCAATGAGGCAGCTAATGCGCAACGTATTCGCAGTATGTAAAAAGACCTTGTTTGTAAAATTATTAAATTGATTGAGAGGTGAGAATTATGGCTGACGGGGGTTTGAGATTTGATTATGACAAAGCCAAACAGCTAAACACAGATTTGACAAAAAGAAGAAAAGAAATGACGGATACGCTTAACAGCATTGGGAAGCTAGTCAAGCAAAGAGCTGAGAGCGAGTGGGAAGGCGCCAGTAGACAGGCGTTTGTTGACCTATTCATGACCAGCAGTAGAAAAATCAATGAATATCTTGATCAGTGGCAGGAGTATAACAAAGCATTGATAGAAAAAACTGCTGAGAGCAAAAGAGAAATTGAGAATATGGAGAAATCTGTTATTGATCAAGCAACCCAGGAATTGAATTCAACGGGCGCCAACGCGTCATAAACCTGGAATTCTGTGAAATACAAGGAAAGTTTGCCGGCGGGGCGGAAACCACCATTCCGACCCGCCGAATGTTTTAAGTATTGAGTTGACATATAAACCGCGAGAGACGGTTTTAAATATATATTAAAAAAAGGAAAGACAGAAAGGGAAATGAAAATGAAAATGGAAATGAAAATGGAAATGAAAAAGAAGATAGCAGCGGTAATAATGGTTTTTGTGGCGGTTTGCGTGATATGCGCGATGTGGATTCCGGCGCAGGCGGCGGAATTGATAAGTGTGTATGTGAACGAGAGAAAGATAAATTTCCCTGACGCGCCGGCGTATCTTGATGAAAACGGCAGGACCCAGGTCCCGGTGCGTTTTGTCGTGGAAGCCCTTGGATGTGCTGTGGAATGGGATAACGTGAACCAGTACGTGACAATCAACGGCAATGGCACAACAGTGTTGTTTATGATTGGGCAAAAGATATATAAGGTCAACGGGGTCACAATGCCGGCAATGGATACGGAAGCCGTGCTAAACGACAGCCGTACATATGTGCCTGTCCGGTTTGCGGCTGAAGCTCTTGGTGCGACGGTGCGATGGGACAACGACACAAGATCTGTGTATGTAGATATAGCAGGCGTCGAGGGCGCAGATGGCGGAGGGGTGACAGATGATAACGGCGAGCAGCCAGAGGATGACGAAGAGCAAGCTAACTCGGTCCGGGTGACAGTGTACGAAGATTATATGTTTGACGAATACGGGTATTTGATAACGAAGTATGCCGAACCACTTTATCAGGAGCTGCTCGACAGTATGAAAATAATATATGAAGACGGAATACCTTACTTTTGTTACAGCGTGCCGGAGAACCTGCCTGATAATACAGAGTTTGGTCTTGTCCTCAGGACCGACTTAAAGAATTCAGCGCCCCGTGATGTAGATAGTTGGCTGTATCAAAGTAACGAGATATGGGAAGGTGACCGCGCACTGGGCAGGGACTATCTTCTCCCTGCCAGCGGCGTTGTTAAAAAGGCGATGAGTCCGACTGAGCTGAAGTACTTTGACAATATCTTAGTAGGCATTGAATTGATCTCGCCGCCCGGCGCCACATGGCAAGAATACAAATTAGTCGCTCATCCATCCTGGCAAGTCGTTATTATTCCTGACAATTCACGCGATAGCTATATACGCAAAAGCGAACTTAATAGGTTTGATAACCATATGCCGGGTTCCCCCTCATATGTTCCTCTGGACCCGGGCAGTATCATAAAATATAATTAACAGCGATGAATGGGGTGACAGCATGAATAGCAGGGCTTTCAATAGAATAACAATATTACTGGTTTGTATACTTGGTTTATGTGTCATGCCGTCATTTGCGGCGCCTGCGGCAAATAATCCATTTGTCGTCGTATTCCAAAATGAAGATAAAAAATGGATAGGAAAAGACGGAGTTGAAATAGAATTAGATGATTTATCTAAAATCAATACAGAAGTAATTGAGTATACAGGTGAATTTGAAATGTGGCATCACTCGGGCAAGTATTGGAGCGTAGGTACTGCCCTGCATATATACGATTCGCGGATCGAAGAAAACTATATTAACTTCAATGATCTGTTGAAGGCGCAAAGAGCGACTTTTGAATTTCCTATCCCGGATGGAGCACTAGAGGAAATAGAAAAAAGAAATGACGTGTATGTCGCGGTGAAACCAAAGGAAGAGTCAAAGTTAGACATAAAGAAGATTTTTTATCTGGGGGAACTTCAGGAGGTATCAGATGTAAGCGTGTCAGGAAACACGCTGACAATCAAAATGCCGGTTAAATTCAATTTTATGAGAAATGTGAATACCATAGTTACGCTTGAAGATATATCTAAAAGTATTGGATCAATACCAGAAAATGAAAATACCGTGAGGCAAACACCCCCGGGAACGCCTGTACCGGCATTTGGGCATGGTAAGTTGATGGGGGCATTGTGGACAAGACGCGGAGCAGATATAGGCGGAGTGGAAATATACTATTATGACGAAGATGAGAATAACTTTATGATTTCCATGGACGATGATAAATTCGAACCCCACTGGTGGCTCGGCAACCTTAAAATGAGCGGTTCCGACGCGATTTTGGATTCGAAGTACGACTATGATGAAGTTTACAGAGGGAACTACCATGGCAATGAGGTCAGTGTCGGGCATGGCACATTTGAGCCGCTCGGCGCTGTTGGAGTCCGCTTCTATTATCCGCTGGAGATAGAGTATTATACCAAGGAGCCATACGATATTGCCGTCTATGAAGACGAAATCCCTTCATCCGCTGTACCTGGCGAAAGTGTGACATTCAGCGTCCAGGTGGAATCAAATTTCCCGGACGACAACTTCCCTCCATACCCTCCATACCGACTGGTAGTTAACGGTACTGTCATAGAAGCGGGAGAGATATATCTCAGCGAAGGAAACGCAACCGGATATACTTTTTCGTTTACAATGCCGGGAGACAAAGACGCCGATGTGGTATTTGGGGTAAATACGGATGGAACAAACCCTGTC
>WRNQ01000025.1 GCA_009776565.1 Synergistaceae bacterium
AGATCTCTTGACTTTGAAGAATTCCTGTGGGCAAAAGGCTACGACAGCGAGTCCATAACCGATATGCTTGGCCATATGGTGGAGTTAAGGCCGTTTAACGATGTTGAAATGTCAGTCTACAGCTCTCTCTTCCTTGATTACTGCATACTTGGCGGTATGCCGGCGGTTGTGCGGGAATATGTAGTTAAAGATACCTTCGAGGACTCGCTTGCAATACAACGGCAATTAATCTCCGATTACAAAGAAGATATCCGAAAATATGCGGAAGGAATGGATCAAACGCGGATACTCAATGTGTTCAACCAAATTCCGCCGCAACTTGCAAAAGACAATAAAAAATTTCAAATATCAAAAGTCGCGTCCGGGGCTCGTTTCAGGGACTATCGTGGTTGTATCGAATGGTTGGACGACGCCGGTATGATAAACATTTGTTACTGCCTTAACTTTCCGGAGCTTCCACTAAAAGGCAATTACGATGAATCAAAGTACAAAATCTATTTTGCCGATAGCGGGTTGCTTGTCGCCATGCTTGACGAAGAGGCGCAGGAAGATCTTAGGGCAAATAGAAACCTCGGCGTATATAAAGGAGCGCTATACGAAAACTTCGTTGGAGAAGCTCTTGTTAAAAGCGGTTATGAGCTTTATTACTATAAACGCGATGATTCAACTTTGGAGGAGGATTTCTTCGTCAGAACCGCTTCGGAGCTTATTCCTGTTGAAGTAAAAGCAAAAAGCGGAAGGTCGAAGTCGCTCAGAACCCTGATTGATAGCCGGAAATTTACAGATATCCGTTGCGGCGTCAAGTTTACCGGAGGTAATATTGGACTTGGCAACAACATTTATACATTCCCATATTTTTGCGCATTTTTACTAAAGCGATATCTCAAACTGCAACCTTAAGAAGAATTAATTTAGTTCTTTCAATATGAGAAGAGGTATTTTCTGATATAATATTTTGGCGTAGATTTGTTTTGCGACGTGAATCTTGGCAACTACCGCGTGAACAGGTGTTTTTATATAATGAAAGGAATGATAGGATATGTTGGAAGGTAATATATTGGTATTTATATTGTTTGTGGCAATTGTTGTAATGGTTGTCATGATTTCGAAGTACAAATTCAACCCGTTCTTTGCTCTTTTTACAGTTGCGCTGCTTATGGGACTTGCTGCCAATATGCCTGTGCTGGATGTTGTAAACACGATAGCTACCGGATTTGGAAATACGTGTCGTTCTATCGGAATTGTCATCTTATTCGGGACAATAATAGGGGTTATGCTGGAACAAAGCGGCGCCGCTATAACAATGGCCGACTGCATCCTGAATAAAATTGGTCCTAAGCGTCCTGCCCTCGCAATGAGTATAATTGGTTGGATAGTTTCCATCCCTGTTTTTTGCGACTCGGGTTTTGTCATTCTTTCTTCGCTGAATAAATCTCTTGCCAAACGGAGCGGCGTCAACATGGCAACAATGGCTATCGCCCTATCCACAGGACTTTATGCCACCCACACCCTTGTGCCGCCAACGCCAGGTCCTATAGCAGCCGCTGACAATTTGCACGCGGATTTGGGTTTGGTTATTCTATTCGGTCTCATAGTTTCCATCCTACCTATGTTAGCCGGTTACTACTACGCCACAACAGCCGGGAAAAAACTGGAAGTTGAAAACATTGAAGGACCGACGTTTGAAGAACTTAAGGCAAAATTTAACAGGCTTCCCACGCCTGCTCAAGCATTTGCTCCTATCGTTGTACCGTTGATTTTGATTGCCTTCAACTCAGTTATCAACTTCCCCGCCGTACTTGACTTAGTAGGAAAAGATTCAGGGTTCCACAATTTCTCGGGCTTCATTGGCAGTCCTATAAGCGCGTTGTTTGTCGGCGTTCTTTTATGCTTTTTCCTTCCGCCTAAAATCTCGGAAGAGGTCACAGGAGGATGGATAGGTTCAGGCGTAAAAGAGGGATCAGTAATAATAATGATTACAGCGGCAGGCGGCAGCCTTGGAGCTATAATAGCCGCTACGAAAGTTGCAGATTACATTGGCGTGACCCTTGCACAATACCAGATGGGGATTTTCCTGCCCTTCATTATCAGCGCTGCATTAAAGACAGCGCAAGGTTCTTCTACAGTTGCGCTGATTACATCGTCCACAATCATGTACCCACTATTGTCTTCCCTTGGCTTGGATTCCACTATGGGAGCGGTTCTGACAACGCTTGCCATAGGCAGCGGCTCAATGGTTGTTTCGCACGCGAACGACTCCTACTTCTGGGTCGTGTCGCAGTTCTCCAACATGAAAGTCAATACGGCGTATAGAGCTCAGACTGTTGCAACCTTAATCGAAGGAATTGCAGGCATAGCCGCAGTGTGGGTTGTTTCGCTCATTGTATTGTAGGTTTTGAAAGCACTATAATCATTTCTGAGTTAGTATTCTCCAAAATAATATAAAAAGAACGCGCCTCGTAAGTTTATGCAGGGGCGCGTTTTATATAACCCGTAACCTATATCGATTTGAAGGCGCCGGAACAATCTGCAAGGTTACAGAAAGAAGAATCGCCTCCTGAAAGGAAAACCATTTAGTATTCTAATAACTGGTCAATTCTCCTAAAAAAATTTAACCCCTTTTGTTCATTCGAATGCGGATAACAGCGTTTCTACTATACCCTCGAGCCCACGCTCGTCCTCTTCATCGAATCTGGCTATTATCGGGCTGTCTATATCCAAGACCCCCAACACTTTATCATTAGCGATAATTGGAACAACAATTTCGGAAGAGGACGCAAGATCACATGCGATGTGGTTGCTGCATTCATGTACGTTATCAATGCGCCTCGTTTTCTTTTCTTCCGCCGCAGTTCCACATACTCCCTGCCCCATGCAAATTTTCGTCACAGCAGGCTTTCCTTGAAAAGGTCCCAATGTCAAAGCTCCGTCTTTCATCAAATAAAAACCCGCCCAGTTTATGTCATCCAGGAACAGCTTTATCAAAGCCGAGACGTTAGACAGGTTCGATACTAAATCGTTACTTTCCTTCAGCAAGCTGATAAGAGAATTGTTCATGCTCTCATACAGCTCTTTTTTGCTTTCGTACTTCTCAACTTCAATTTCCATGATTATCTACCTCCTGTAATAACAACGAAGCATACGCTTGATTAAGGATTGGAATCATGCGCTAATCCAAATTTAAATTCCAATTCGAAATCAAGCGTAGGCGAGGCGGCTTTTGCGACCTGCAGCGAAGGCGTAGTTAGACCTACGTCGAGGGAGGGGAGCAAAAACAACGAAGCATACGCTTGATTAAGAATTGGAATCATTCGCTAATCCCGAGTTTAAATTCCAATTCGAAATCAAGCGTAGGCGAGGCGGCTTTTGCGACCTGAAGCGAAGGCGTAGTTAGACCTACGTCGAGGGAGGGGAGCAAAAATAACGAAGCATACGCTTGATTAAGGATTGGAATCATTCTGCTAATCCAAATTCTTCTACAAGAGCTTTTAAGGCAGTCTCAGCCTGTTCTATCCTTACAAGCACTGAAATCTTAATTTCCGAGGTTGTGACGCCAAGCACTTCAACACCGCACTTATTGAGGGCATCGAAATACCTGCCGGCAACTCCGGAAGCGCTATTCATTCCAACTCCCACAGCGGAAACTTTTACGGCTTCCTCAAAATCTGGCTCGACCCCAAGGCAATTTCTTACGGTTTGGGCAGTAACTTCTTTCGCGGATTTACCTCCAATTGGCGTATCTATAACTGAAAATGTTATGAAGACTTCTTTTTTCTCTTTTCCGCCCATAGTCGTCGATATCATATCAACGTTTACGTAATTATCAGCAAGCGCATGGAAAAGTTTAGAGAGAGCAGTATCTCCGTTATTTACACAAACAAGAGAAAANTTTATTTGATTCCGCGCAATTGTTACTCCTGTTACTACGGGATGTTCAAGCCATTCGGGTAAATTTTTCATTATAAACGTTCCTTTCTCATCTGAAAAAGTTGCTCCGCAATAAAGCGTCACATCATAAATTTTCGCCAGTTCGACGGCGCGNGAATGCAATACTTTAGCTCCAAGCGCCGCAAGTTCAAGCATTTCATCGTAAGTCAGCGCGTCAAGCTTCTTAGCGCCTTTTATCATGTTGGGATCTGTAGTGTAAACTCCGGCAACATCACTGTATATCTCACATTTAGCCCCTGCTTTTGCGGCTATTGCAACTGCTGAAGTATCCGANCCTCCTCTGCCGAGAGTAGTAAGGTCGCCNTCNTCCGTCACACCCTGAAACCCGGTTATTACTACAACTTCATAAGTTTTAAAATCTTCTTCAAGTCGTTCGAGGTCCATATCGACAATTCTTGCATTTGAGTAATTGCCTGATGTCACTATGCCAAGCTGAAAAGCGTTACGGGAGACAGCGGGAATTCCTTTATCGTTTAACGCAAGAGCAATAAGAGCGGACGTCATTTGTTCTCCCGTTGCAAGAAGCATATCTACCTCTCTGGGAATAGGATTGTTTGTGACTTCTCCCGCCAGCTTCAATAAATCGTCGGTAGTTTTGCCCATCGCGGAAACAACCACAGCCATTTTGTTTCCTTCAAGAACCCTGTTTTTGACTTTCTCCGCTATGTCCTTAATTTTTTGAGGCGTTGCGACGGAAGAGCCTCCATACTTTTGAACAATGATTTCTGATAAATTCATGCTGAAAAATCAAATCCTTTCTTCGTCAAGCAAATTATATAATCCTTAATTTATTTACATTCTCAGCTTTATGTTTGAACAGCCCAATTTCACGTGCGCATTCAAACCCGTTTTTACGGCACAAATCTATCAACGAACCTGCATTTTCCGGAGCAACGGCTATCAAAAGCCCGCCTGAAGTCTGCGCGTCAAAAAGCATATCCATAGAGCTTGTTACAAACTCCTGGTATGCAGCCTGGTTACGATAGGCGCCTTCAGGGACAAGCCCGGAACTGGCCAAATCCTCCGCGCCAGAGATAATAGGAAGATTATCTCCGTAAATTTCAATATCAAGCCCGGAATCAGTCAACATATCAAGCGCGTGCCCCGCTAAACCAAATCCCGTAACATCCGTACACGCGTGAATTGATTTCCATAGGTCGGGTGTAAGTATCCCCGGCAGATTGTTAAGCTTTGTCATGGAGCGTACTGCTTCTTGAATAGACTCTTCTTTTTCTATCATATCAGCTTTTATGGCGGTAGCAATGACGCCAACGCCAAGAGGTTTGGTCAGTATAAGCGAATCTCCCTCTTTGGCGCCCCTTGTCAGCCATTTTTTGTTTACGTCGACTTCGCCATATACTGAAAGACCATATTTTGGTTCTTCATCCTGAATACTATGTCCGCCCGCAAGTATCGCGCCCGCTTCCTTTATCTTATCCAAACCTCCGCTAAGTACGCTCTGTAAAACGGAAACCGGCGCTNTTTTTACAGGGAATCCGACTATGTTCAGCGCTATGATTGGTTTACCTCCCATTGCGAAAACATCGCTTAAGGAATTGGCGGCGGCTATTTGTCCCCAAGTATAAGCGTCATCCACAACAGGAGTTATAAGGTCAACAGTTAAAATGCCTATCCTGTTCCCGTCAATTTTCCACAGGGCGGCGTCCTCCCCGCCATCCCATGTCGCAATTATATCTCTATTCCCGTACGGATGAGAAGCCTTGCTAATCTCCGACATAACCTGAGCCAGCTCCGCCGGCCCAATTTTAGCCGCTCACCCGCTTGAATGGGACATTTTTGTAAGTTGCACTAAATCATGTCCTTTCATTCTTTATACACTCAAAATCATCCTCGCTATTGAAAAATAAATGAGCAACGATGCGGCGTCAACTATTGTAGTAATTATTGGAGACGCCATAACAGCCGGGTCAAATTTCACTCTCTTCGCGGCAAGAGGTAGAATACAACCAACGCTTTTCGATATGACCACTGTGGCTATCAAACTTAACGATACCGTTAGGCTTAACAGATAATCTCCGTCATTCATGATGTAAATGCGGATAAAGTTGACGATTCCCAAAACAAGTCCGCACAAAACGCCAACGCGTATTTCGCGCCATAACACGTTTAANATGTCCTTGAAGTGAATTTCATCNAAAGCTATTCCGCGGATTATCAATGTGGACGCCTGGGAACCCGCNTTACCNCCCGTGTCCATAAGCATTGGTATNAACGCTATGAGCATAGGAAAAACTTTGAACGAGTCNAGAAAGCCGGATATGATGTTTCCNGTAATTGTTGCGGACAACATGAGAAACAGCAGCCAGAAGATACGATTGCGCGATTGCCTTAATATTCCGGTTTGCATATATGGTTCTTCGGATGGGGTGAGGGCTGCCATTTTTTCAAAGTCCTCGGTAGCTTCGTCTTCGATGATTTGCACGATGTCGTCAACCGTAACTATGCCGACAAGCCGTTGCTCCTTATCCACAACGGGCAGGGACAGCAAGCTGTACTTCTTGAACACTTCGGCAATAGCTTCCTGATCCTCGGTCGTGTGCGCAAAAATCAGATTTGAGTCCATGATATCGCCAATTCTATCCTGCGGCTTTGACAACATAAGCGTTTTTGCGGATACCACCCCGACAAGCAACATATCGCGCCGGATGACATAGCATGTGTAAATCGTTTCCTTATTTACGCCCGTTGATCTGATATGATCAAAAGCTTCTCTGACTGTGGCATCCTCTCTCAGATCAACATACTCGGTCGTCATTATACTGCCTGCGGAATCTTCAGGGTACTGCAGAAGCTGATTTATCAGTTGACGCTTGTTCTCATCGACATTCCGCAATACGCGCTTTACGACGTTCGCCGGCATTTCTTCGATAAAGTCAACGGCGTCATCAACGAATAACTCGTTTATAATTTTTCCGATTTCAAAATCCGTCAAAGCCTCCACAATAATCTGCTGCTTTTCGGGAGCTAAATACGAAAAAACGTCGGCGGCAATGCTTTTTGATAAGAGCCTGAATACCTGAATGGTTTTTTCTTTACTAAGAGATTCAAAAGCGTCGGCAATATCCACCGTATTCATTTTTTCGGTCAATTCATGTAACTTTGTTGGGTTTATGTACTTTTCGTCAATCAATTCCATAAAATTCTCGATCACGGCGTTAACCTCCTTCCAAAATGAATTATCGCTTTTTTTTGTCCTTCATGTCTTTATTATAATCCTTAAACTCAGCTGAAGAACAAACAACATGATAACTTAAAAACACAATAACAAGCAAGGAAATTTTTATTTTGTATAAGTAAACCCGTATCTATTGGATGTGTTATTATATATCCAATTTGACGCAAGGTAATAGTTTGCAAACAATAATTTAAGGAGGTCGTTATTTATGGATATTTCCACTTATGCGGGAAAACCTGCGCCACAACATCTCCTTGTAAATATCCCCAGACTTATAAGCGCATATTACACACAAGCTCCGAATCCGGATGACCCATTGAACCTGGTTTCATTCGGAACGTCCGGTCATCGAGGTTCTTCTTTATCGAACAGCTTCAACGAACAGCATATATTAGCCATAACGCAGGCTATTATAGATTATCGGAAGAGTAAGAGTATAACGGGGCCATTGTTTGTTGGAATGGATACTCACGCGCTTTCTGAACCGGCTTTGAGGACCTGTGTTGAAGTGCTGGCNGCTGCCGGTGTTGAATGTGTTATACAGGCGCCGTTAATGGGAGCGGGGGCGTTGGATGTAGGTTATACCCCTACCCCGGTAATATCGCACGCAATATTGGTATGGAACAATAATAAGATTAATAAGGGAATAAGCGATGGCATTGTTATCACCCCCTCGCATAACCCTCCCGAAGACGGAGGAATAAAATATAACCCGCCGCATGGCGGACCGGCTTCGCCTGAAATAACTAATGTAATACAGACCCGGGCAAATGAGTTGATCCGAGCAGGCGTGTCTTCAGTAAAAAGAATTCCTTTTGAACGCGCCATAACAGCTTCTAATACAAGAGCATATGATTATGTTATGCCCTACGTAAAAGATTTAAAAAATGTAATTAATATGGATATAATACGCGACGCGGGTCTCCGGATAGGCGCGGATCCGATGGGCGGCTCAGGAATAGCTTTCTGGGAACCAATATCAAGCCTTTATGGACTTAAAAACCTCGTAATCGTGAACAAAAAAATAGACCCGACTTTTAGTTTCATGAGCGTGGATAAGGACGGGAAAATTCGTATGGATTGTTCTTCGCCATATGCAATGGCAGGACTTCTCAATATGAAAGACGATTATGAAGTCTCTTTCGGGAACGACACCGACTTTGACCGGCATGGGATAGTAACTCCCGAAGGACTCATGAATCCCAACGCGTACCTGGCGGTAGCTATACGATATCTTTTTACAAACAGAGAATGGAATAAGGATTGCATGATAGGAAAAACTCTTGTGTCAAGCTCCATGATAAACAGGGTCGCAAAAGGCATAGGACGCGCGGTCTGCGAAGTTCCCGTCGGGTTCAAGTGGTTCGTTGAAGGCTTGCTGGACGGTTCTTTTGGGTTTGGAGGAGAAGAGAGTGCGGGCGCGTCTTTCTTGCGGCTTAACGGAAAGGCATGGGCAACTGACAAAGATGGAATAATTATGGACCTTCTTGCAGCAGAAATAACGGCAGTTACAGAAAAAAACCCTGCAGAGCATTATAAAGAGCTGGTTTCACTATACGGAGAACCATTTTATTCAAGGATGGACGCCCCTGCGACGCCGGAACAAAAGACAAAATTAGGCAAACTTTCGCCTGATTCGGTAAAAGCAAATGTCCTTGCGGGAGAAAGAATAACAGCTAAATTAACTAACGCCCCCGGAAACAATGCGCCGATAGGCGGGCTGAAAGTTGAGACTCAAAACGGCTGGTTTGCAGCCCGTCCTTCAGGAACCGAAAACGTATATAAAATTTATGCGGAAAGCTTTGTAAGCAAAGAACACCTGAAGAACATTCAAACCGAGGCTCAAGAGATAGTGTCTCAAGCCATAGCTTAAATTACATTTTATTATATGTCTCAAAGCAAACACCGCCAGCCTGCCCTTGACGGAGGCTGGCGGCGTTGCAGTTTAAATTTCCATTGCTATCTCTTTCCTCCACAAAATAGGAAAATCAGCCATTAGTACCCATACATATAAAACTGAAATAGCCCAAGTCCAGAAAAGAGCTCCAACCGTCGCCGAATAAAAACAATCTATCAGAAAAATCAATATTGAACCGTATAAGGCGCCTGCAATTAATTTCCTGGAAAACGACCACGCCGATATGGTAAAATAATGTTGTAAATTCAGAAATAGAATCCATGATATTACATGATAATTGTTAGCCAGTTTGAAATAAACCTGAACGTCATTCGGAATACCCCTGAGAGGTATTGAGTAACTGGACAACGCAGCTAAAAAAAATGCTATAAAGACATTTGATACAATTACATTTGAAAATATGTTATCGTTTGCTTTTATGTTTCTATGATGATCGCGCTCACCTTTCATCTTAATCATCTCTTTTCGGATTATTTTGTGAATATATTATAAATGTTTATCATTAAACGAGTTAGCTAACGCTTCCACCGTTTCATGTTTAATATAAAATAACTATCTTTCCATAAAAGATAATAACAAACGGGAGTCGCTCCCTTGTCGCTCTTACACGATGTTTTAAAAATCCAAAATAGTTTCTAATTTTGAAAGGATATATGAGGATTGTTATGGTCGACGTTTATTCACAAAATAACCGTCTTAAAAAATATTTTGATTCATCCTGAATACGTGTGGTATACCCGAAATAAGGGTATCATAAAAGAGTACGGCTGTGATTACCATACCCATCTTACATCATATTGGCGAATGTTATTATCCGCAGTTAAAATTGTCATGTTTTCCACAATTGCCGTAGCAATCATAAGCCGGTCGAAAGGATCGCGATGTAAAAAGGGCAGACTGGTGAGTTCTGCGAGATGGGATTCGGAAATCGGCAATATTACAAATCCATTAGCAGATGTCATCTTCCAAAAAGCGCTAACTCCACCTTCAAAACGAAGTTTTTCCAAACTATACTTTATGGTGAATTCAAACATTGACACGACACTGATAAACCTTTGTGCATCTGTATTTTCGATTATATCCGCTATAGAATCAGGCAATTTTGGAGAATGGTAAAAATACCAAAGCAAAGCTGTGTATCAAGCAAATACCTCATTCCATATACTCCATTAAGTCGTCAAGCGGCGCGTCAAAATCCTCTGCCATATGCTAGTTTGGTAATCTGCTTTGGCTGTACTGTTTTTGTAGTAATGACAAAGGGAATATCATTCATGCGCACAGTTTGACGCAAGAATAGGTTTACTGCTGTAGTCATGTCTAATCCCAGTGATGCAAATATCTGCTGCGCCCGGGTTTTTGTTTCGCTATCAGTTCTGATGTTAATATTTGTTGATGACATAATATGCTCCTCCTTTGAAGCAAAAGCATCACATTGTGCGCAATATTTCAATATTATACAAGTATTGATTTTACGCTGTTGGGTATGTTGNNNATCCTCTGAAATATCATTATATATCTTTGCTATTGCCATGCTTAACCATCTTAATCTGTTAGCAGTTTCCAGAGTTTATTGTAGCTAACTGATGTCACAAACACCCCCGCGTGTAAAGTCACTTAAATATTATTGAACAGTCGTAATCGAATCTTGTGACCAATCCTCAAGGGTTAAACTTTAAAATACATCAGTCAAATAGCTCCCCTCTGTCGGCAAACGGCAGTTCAGGTTGCTCAAAAAATGTTGGATCTTGAGATTCACCAAATCGCATAACTTTTTCAATGTATTCTTCAGACCAGGTATCAGACACAGTGAAACCTATTCTCCGCTCTGAAGTAATCGACACGTTCCCTGATTGTTCGATAAAAACAACGTTTTCCCCAGCCCGAAGTCCCAATCTCCTGCGAATGCCAACAGGTATTGTAACCTGACCTTTCGAAGATAGTCTTGCGGTATCCATGTAATCATCCTCCTGTAATTCTTTACTTTCTTTACATATTATACACAGTTAGTTGGAAATAACAAGTAGAGACAAGGCATGCCTTATCTCTACCGCATGCCTTGTCTCTACGTGGGCAAGCCTTGCCTCTACGTGGGCATGCCTTGTCTCTGCCGCTACGTCATTGTTTTTACGTACTCATATATATACTGCGCCGCGTTTTGCCCATGTTGCTCAATGATTTTTACAATGGCGCTTCCCACTATAACTCCGTCGGAAATGCTCCCGAATTTTCTTGCCTGTTCGGGCGTGGATATGCCAAACCCTATGGCGACAGGAGTGTTCGTTACAGAACGTATGTCTGCGATTATGGATTTGAGGTCTGTGTCAATATTTTCACGGACGCCCGTAACTCCCATGGACGAAACAAGATATATGAAGCCGGTTGAACTTTTGGCAATTCTTTTTATCCTTTCCTTTGAAGTTGGAGATATAAGGGAAATTATACTTACATTATTCTGTTCGGCGTAATCGGCTAGCTCGCTTTTTTCCTCAAAAGGGAGGTCGGGGATTATAATTCCGTCAACGCCCACTGATTTACAACGCTCGAAAAATCTTTCATAACCGTATTTGAACACCGGATTCAGGTAAGTAAGAAAAACAAGTGGAACCTGAGTTTTTCCGCGAATGTTTTTTACGAGCTCAAAAACCGAGTCAGTCGTGGTTCCGCACGATAACGCCCGCGTATTTGCCGCTTCTATAACTTTTCCCTCCGCTATGGGGTCGGAAAATGGGATGCCAATTTCTATCAAATCAGCCCCCGCTTGCTCCATAGTGAGAATAAATTCTTCGGTCCTCTTTATATCCGGGTCGCCCGCTGTTAAAAAAGTAATAAAAGCCTTCCTGTTTTCATTTTTAAACGCGCGTTCTATCCTATTCATTGATACTTACCCCCTTATATTTCGCAACGGCTGCGACGTCCTTATCCCCGCGCCCTGACAGGCATACTATTATTATCTTATCTTTACTCATATGCGGCGCAATATTCATAACGCGCGCAATTGCATGAGCGCTCTCAAGCGCCGGAATAATACCTTCCTTTTGCGACAGATACTCAAATGCACGTACAGCCTCTTTATCCGTCACGGGCACATATTCGGCGCGTCCTGTGTCGTGCAGATAGGCGTGTTCCGGTCCTATTCCGGGGTAATCAAGTCCCGCAGATATCGAGTGAACCGGCGCAATTTGTCCGTACTCGTCCTGACAAAAATATGATTTCATGCCGTGAAATATTCCAATTTTTCCGTTTGCTATCGTTGCTGCGTTCTTATCGGTGTCCACGCCAAGTCCTGCTGCTTCGCATCCAATAAGCTTAACTTCCCTGTCCTGAATAAAATGATAAAACATTCCCATAGCGTTACTTCCACCGCCAACGCAAGCAACTACGGCGTCAGGCAGTCTGCCTTCAGCTCCCAGAATTTGCTCTCTGGCTTCCCGGCTTATTATGCTTTGAAAATCGCGCACCATCATTGGAAACGGATGCGGTCCCATTACCGATCCCAACACGTAATTCGTATCGCTTACGTTTCTTGACCATTCGCGCATCGTTTCGTTTACAGCATCCTTAAGCGTCATCGTTCCGCTTGTTACGGTATGGACTTTTGATCCCAGGAGCTCCATGCGATAAACGTTCAACGATTGCCTTTGAGTGTCTTCCTTGCCCATGAAAACTTCGCACTCAAGCCCAAGCAGCGCAGCGGCGGTTGCGGTTGCAACTCCGTGCATCCCGGCGCCGGTTTCCGCTATTACCCGTTTCTTCCCCATTTTCTTTGCAAGCAAAACTTGACCCAATACGTTGTTGATTTTGTGTGAACCCGTATGGTTTAAGTCCTCCCTTTTAAGGTATATTTTTGCGCCCCCAAGCTCTTCCGTCATTTTCTTAGCGTAATAAAGCCTTGAAGGACGACCTGCATAATTGTTCAGCAGCTCGGTGAGCTCGTCGTTGAATTCCTTATCGTTCCTGTAATGTAAATAATTCTTCTCAAGTGAAATAATTGCGTTCATCAGTGTTTCAGGGATATATTGCCCTCCGTGAATCCCGTATCTTCCGTTTTCCATTTTACCCACTCCTTTCATTTAATTTAGCTGTTTCTAACATGCCTTACTATTTCAATTATTTTCTCCCTGTCCTTGACGCCGTCCGTTTCTACCCCGCTACTGACGTCTATCGCGTACGGATTGATTTTCATCGCCAAAGCTATGTTGCCGATATTTATTCCGCCGGCCAGGAAGAACGGTTTATCAGTTTTGGGAATGAGACGCCAGTCGAATGTCTTTCCGCTTCCGGCGCGGGGACTGTCAAAAAGAATGTAATCGACCGGGTAATCAATTCTTTCGCCTATGCGCACCGCTTTAATAACAGGCGCAGCTATTAACGAAATAAACTCTTCGCTCTCATGTCCGTGAAGTTGCGCAATATCAATGATTCCACTTTCAAGCAAATTTCTGATAAAAGATATGTCATTGTCCAAAAAGACGCCTACTGCTTTTATTGCGGGGTTTAGTCCGCGCCTCAGCTCCCTTGCCTGATTTTCTGTTACTTTTCGTTTTGACTCCGCAAAGACGAATCCCGCATAGTCCGGCAACGCCTCGTTGACAAAGTCAATATCNCATTCTCTTGTAAGGCCGCAGATTTTAATTTTCATCGTTATCACCTCATACCAATTTGCAATCAAACGTATGCTTCGTTATTTTTGCGCGCCCGACGCTCGACGTAGGTCAATCTACGCCGTCGCGGCGTGTCGCAAAAGCCGCCTCGCCTACGTTCTATTTCAAATTGGTATCATACATAAGTCTCGCTTAAACATTCGCTTCATGCCTTCGCAACCNCCTGGCCCAAGTTAGATTTTAAATTAGATTGCAGCATTTTCAAAGTTTCTACTCTGTNGNCGCTACGCATGAGAATTTCTCCAATCAATACCGCGTTTACATTATTATCTCTTAATATCGCTATATCTTCAGGATTTGATATCCCGCTTTCCGATACGAAAATAAGCTCCGGGGGCGCTTTTTTCCTCAGATTTATGCTCGTGTTCATGTCAACTTCAAATGTCTCGAGATTGCGGTTATTCACACCTATGACTCTTGCTCCGGCTGCTATGGCCTTCTCCATTTGAGACAGACTGTGGCTTTCGACTAATGCCGACAAACCCAGCTTATGGGCTATGTTTATATACTCGCGTATGTTTTCTTCTTCAAGTATTTCCGCAATTAAAAGTATCGCTGACGCGCCTAATACCTTTGCTTCATATATTTGATACGCGTCAATGATAAAATCCTTTCGCAGGGTGGGGATTGTCACTGCATTGCTGATATCTCGCAGGTATTCGTCGCCGCCAAGAAAAAATTCGGGCTCTGTCAATACCGAAATTGCCGCCGCGCCGCCTGCTACATAGTCCTTCGCAATTTGCATATATGGAAAATCATGAGATATGACTCCTTTTGAAGGAGACGCTTTTTTCACCTCGCATATAAACGCAATATCATTTGTAATTAAAGCCTTTTCAAATGGAAAATCATGTTTTTGCGGCATACTCACAGCGAGCTCCACAACTTTTTCCAATGGCCGGGCAGCTTTTTTCATATCAAGGCGTTTACTTGCGGAAACTAAGATTTTGTCAAGA
>WRNQ01000026.1 GCA_009776565.1 Synergistaceae bacterium
TGAATTAACGCTTTTGCTCCAAAAAGCGGAAAAAGAAATTCATGATTTAATCGAAAACAATTGACTATTGTGAACTAAATTATCTCAGACATACGAAAACTATAACTTGACATATTGGTGGCAAAATGATATCTTCGTTTACAAAGGAAGGTGACTAATCATGTTGACGAATAACGCTAAAACAACTATAAGAATGGACAATTATACAAAATCAGTGGTGGACTATGCTGCAAAATATTCCAATCAGACCCGATCTGCTTTTATGCTTTCAGCCCTAAGGGAAAAAAGTGAAGAGGTAATACAAGAACGTCTTTCAGTTATGAGCGCAATTGCTCCAATGGTGTTAAGCGCTGAAGACAGTAAAGCGTTTCTTGAAGCATTGGAGCGGGATTTTGAGTCATCCGAAGCTTTGCTTAATCTGAGAAAGATACATAACTCTTTAAACATCGTTGATAGGACGTAGACCGTGCAACTATTTTGGGATAAGTTGAGCGCTACGCATGACAAGACTGGTTTTGAATCTGGTGTAAAAGAGCTGGATGAGTACCTGAAAACTCAGGCAAATCAAGACGTGAAGCGCAATTTATCTTCAGTTTTTGTTTTGGCTGATAAAAATGGGCGGATTGTAGGTTATTACGCCATATCGCAATATTCTCTGACGGTGGAAGAATTTCCGGAACAGGCGAGCAAAAAACTACCGTTAAAAAGAAGAGTTGCATGTACGCTTTTGGGGAGATTGGCTGTTGATAAGCGTTATCAAGGACAAGGATATGGCGAGGAGCTTCTGTTTCACGCATTAAACAAAGCCCTCGTTATAAGTAAAGAAATAGCTTCTTTTGCTATCATTGTTGATGCAAAAGATGAGAAAGCAAAACGCTTTTATCAGAAATATGATTTTATAAGCCTTAAAGACATGCCTTTTCGCTTATACATTCCCATGAAAGGCTTGGAGCAAAAACTTAACCTATCATCCGTACAAGCAACACAAAATTAATTCATAGCACGACAATTGACATCTATTTCTTCTGGAGAAGGTGGACAGCAAAGCCGTCAAACGCCTTTTTTAAATAAATGGCAAATAGTTTGTCGTTCTCGTCATTTTTAGCGGTAGTTTCATCAAAGTCAAATCCTTTGGACTCAAGATACGCCTTTGCGCGTACTACCGAGTTTGTTCTTATGGCTATATGCCCATTTTTGCCAAGGTAAGGCTGCTTCATAATTTCAACGGCGCTGCCTGCGAACACCGAGGAATTGCCATTTTTCACTTCAAACCCAAAAGCCATTGAGAATAATTCCGCAATGCTCACAGCTTCCGTTTCGTTTTGAGCGTTTATTCCGATATGCGCAAGCTCAAATCCCACAATTAAGCGGACAGCCTCCTTGCAAAGGCGGGTTATCTCGTCGAAATTGCCGGAATCAATAAGTTGTGCCTTTACCATCCACGAGCCGCCGCAAGCTATTATTTTTTCAAATGCGAGATATTTCACTATGTTCGTCTCGTTTATTCCGCCTGTTGGTATGAACTTAACGGTGGTGTAGGGGGCGGCGACCGCTTTGATGAAGTCGAGCCCTCCTGATTGCTCCGCTGGGAAAAATTTTACGACCTCAAACCCCATCTCAATCGCTTGTTCAATGTCGGATGGACACGAGCAACCTGGGGTAAACGGCACATTTTTCGCAAGGCAGTACGAGGCAATTTTCGGATTGAATCCGGGGCTGACGATAAATTTTGCACCCGCTTCAAGTGCGCGGTCAACTTGCTCAATAGTGGTTACGGTGCCGGCGCCTAATAGAATGTCAGGCGTTTCTTTAGCTATGCGGCGGATACTCTCCTCTCCCTGCGCTGTGCGGAAAGTAATTTCCGCGCATGGGATCCCTCCGGCGCTAAGCGCTCTTGCAAGCGGCACTGCCTTTTGGGCGTCGTTAATTGCGATTACAGGTATTACCCCGATTTCTGAAATTTTAGTTAATACTTCGTGCATATCAATTGTATCCTCCTCTGATAAGGTTGCTTGTTAGTATAGGAAAGCGCCGCCGACATATAGTAGTAACGTTTAAAACACTTATATTTAGTGCTTTTATTCTAAATCAGTACATGGAATGGCGTCCATATCATCAAACGCCTGATTTTCACCTCCCATTGCCCATATAAACGAGTAACTGCCTGTGCCGCAGCCGCTATGTATACTCCAGCTGGGGCTGATAACCGCTTCTAAGTTATTGACAACAATATTGCGGGTTTCGTACTGCTCGCCCATAAAATGGAAGACGACGCTTCCTTCAGGTAACTCAAAATATGTGTAAACCTCCGTCCGGCGCTCGTGAGTATGTGTTGGCATGGTGTTCCAAACGTTGTTTGGCTCAAGCTCGGTAAGTCCCATTAAAAGCTGACATGTGGGCAGTACTTCCGGATGAATGAATTGATTGATTATGCGCTTATTACTGGTCTCAGCAGATCCGACGCGCTTCTTTGCTGCATCGGCAATGGAGAGCGCTCGCGTTTCATAGGAGAAATGCGCTGGAGTGCTGGCGCCATAGAATAAAGCGGGATTTTCAGGGTCTTCACTGCTGAATGTAACTTTCTTTGAGCCTTTGGCGATATACAGGCAATCCTTGTAGCCCATTTTATACGCCTTCCCATCCACTATGCAAACGCCCCGCCCGCCAAGATTAAAAAAACCGCCCTCGCGACGCTCAAAAAAAGAATGTGTGCCAAAACTTCGCCAGACGTCCAAATCCTTGTCAATGGGAACTTGTTCGCTGACAGGCATGACGCCGATTATGACCATGCGGTCAACGTGCGAGTAGACGGTGCGGACCTCATCCTTGCAGTAAAGGTCTTGAATCAGGAATTCGTCGCGTAACTCCTCCGTGGTGTAATACCTTACATCGCTTGGGTTTGCTGAATACCGGATTTCCATAGTGTAAATCTCCTTTCAACTTTATAATGTAACGCCGTTTTTAAAAATTGCTAAATCACGACAACCAAATTGTTCAGCTTTGGTTTGCACTATCCCGGAGGATATATCGAGGACTAGTTTAAATAAATCTTCTCCGAGAGAAAAAATATCCGCCCCGTCGATAAGGCTTCCTGCGTCAAAATCTATCCAGCCGTTTTTCTTCTTTGCAAGCGCAGTATTGCTTGAGATTTTCACGGTGGGGACAGGCGAACCGAATGGTGTGCCGCGTCCTGTCGTAAAAAGTACAATTTGCGCTCCGCTCATAGCAAGCGCTGTTGAGGCTACAAGGTCGTTGCCCGGCGCTTCAAGAAGGTTAAGCCCTTTTTTGATTACCGGCGCGCCATACTCTAATACGTCAACGACAGTCGCACACCCAGCCTTTTGCGTACAGCCAAGCGACTTTTCCTCAAGCGTGGTTATGCCGCCTTCCTTATTTCCGGGAGAAGGGTTTTCGTATATGGGCTGTCCGTGAGTTATATAATAGGCTTTGAAGCTGTTTATCATCTTCACAGTTTTATTGTATATTTCCCTGTTTACGCAACGGTTCATGAGTATTGTTTCAGCGCCGAACATCTCCGGAACTTCGGTCAGGATGGTTGTGCCGCCTTCGGCAATTAGCATGTCCGAAAACACTCCGACGAGCGGGTTTGCCGTGATACCGGAAAAACCGTCGCTTCCTCCGCATTTAAGACCTACAACAAGCTCNCTTGTCGGAATATCCTCGCGTTTGTAACTTTGCGCATATCCGGTAAGCTCTTTCAAAAGCTTTAAAGC
The DNA here is from genome assembly GCA_009776565.1 of Synergistaceae bacterium. The sequence continues at coordinate 3,735 of WRNQ01000026.1, forward strand.
CGTGTCAATTTCGTCTTCTGTGTCCTGACAAACAAGAAATTTTACCCTTTCGTCATCCCAATCCCCAAGCATTTCTTTCATTCCTGCTATCGTATTGTTTTCGCAGCCAAGCCCCAACACCAGCGCAGCTCCCGCATTGGGATGATTAATAAGGTCACACAGCGCCTTTTTTGTGTTTTCGTGGTCAGTTCCCAGTTGTGAACAGCCGTAAGGGTGAGGAAAGCTGTAAATACCTTCAATCGAGCCGCATACCAGGCTTTGCGCTTCTTTTCCAATAATTTCTGCAATTGAGTTAACGCAACCGACTGTCGGTATTATCCATATTTCATTGCGGATACCGGTTTTGCCGTCTTTGCGCCTGAAGCCTTTAAAGCTTCGGGGGGTCTGCGGTTTTGGCGGCGTCAGGCATGGCTCATAAACATATTCAACCTCTCCCGAAAGCCCGGTACTTAAATTATGACTGTGAATGACTTCCCCCGCTGCTATGGCTTTAGTAGCGCGTCCTATCGGATATCCGTACTTTATGACCTCGCTGCCCGCCGGTATATCCGAAACCGCTATTTTATGCCCCGGGGCGATGTCCGTTTTTACGTATATTTCCTGCCCGCCCGCCACAAAGCTTTCTCCTTTGCTGATCAAACCAATTGCAACAGCTACATTATCGGCAGAGTTTATTATGACCGTTCGCATTATATCACCTTTTGCTCAAGCAATTCTGCAATAGCTGCTCTTATACCATTATCGCGGATGCTTTGCAGATAACCCCCTACCTTATCGGCAATTCCGGGTAGAACGTTTATCAGGTTCTCGCCCCAGAAATCCTCGCGCTTCAGTAAAGCTCCGGCAAACTCGTCCGCCGGAAGGACGTGGTTGTCGGCAAAGAACCGGATGACGGGCGCGTCATCCATTATCTCATACGTATCATTATCGCGCAGAGCCATAAGTTTTCCGTCATTGTTTACATCACCCGAATAAAAAGCCATGAGCGCCGCTAGCGAGAAACACAGAGAATCCGGGAGGCGCCCTGTTCTTTTGAATGTATCCTTGATAGACGGCAATACACGCGCCTTAAATTTTGATATCGAATTAAGCGAAATCGAAAGCAGGCTGTGCTTGATAAAGGGGTTTTCAAATCGCTCCATTACTGAATCCGCGAATGCCTTTACTTCGTCCTCCGGAAGCGGGACATTCGGCGCAAGCTCAACATAGATATTTCTTTTTATAAGCTTCCGCATAGTTTTATCGCTCATAAGCTCCCCAACCGTGTCAAGTCCCGCAAGATATGCCGCCAGTACGGTGGAAGTGTGCGCTCCGTTCAGGATGCGTACCTTGCGTTCGCGATAAGGCTTCATATTGTCTGTAAATATAACTGGCAGTCCTGCTTTGTCCAGTGGAAATTCCTTTTGGACCAAATCGGGCTTTTCACACTCGATAACCCACAACGCAAACGGTTCTCCCGTTACAATAAGCGCATCCTTGTACCCAAGCTCAGCTTCAATATGACTCGCTTCATCTTTTGGATAACCGGTTACGATTCTGTCGACCAGTGTAGAACAAAATATATTGCATTCCAGGAGCCATTCGCGAAAACCGCCCGGCAGCCCCCATCGCTCCGTAAGTTTTACGCAGCATTCGCGAAGCTTTGCGCCATTCATTTCGATAAGTTCAACGGGCAGCATTATTAACCCTTTATCCCGAGCGCCTTTAAAGCTTTGGTAACGCTCGTAGAGGAACTTTGTTAGCTTCCCGGGATAGCTTCCCGGTGGCGTAAGCAGGTAATCGTCACTTTCATCATATACTATACCCGCTTCCGTAGTGTTTGAAACGATAAACCGCAGATCGGGGAGTTTGGCAAGAGCTGCATACTCGTCATATTGAGAATAGGAGTCAAACGCCTTGACAACGCTTGTCACAACCCGATTTTGAGAAAACGTTTCTCCGGCCTGCTTGCCGCGTAAAATTACCGTGTATACGCAATCTTGTGCGTTTAAAGCGCTTACACTGCCTAAGGCAATAGGTTTTACAATTACCACGCCGCAGTCAAATATTTCTTTTTCGTTTGCGATATCCACCATGTAGTCAACGAACGCTCGCAGGAAATTTCCTTCGCCGAACTGCATAATCTTAACCGGTCGCTCGGTCTTTACAATCGTCTCATTTATAACTCTCATATCACACCCCCTGAATCAATTAAAACCCAAAGAAACGGACCACGTTATTGTAACTTATGTCCTCCACAATACCTCCAAGCGTGTCAAAGTCGGCTGTGTACTCGCCATCCTCGAGGAGCTGACCAAGATAATTGCATAGTATCCGACGGAAATATTCATGCCTGGTGTACGATAAAAAGCTGCGGCTGTCCGTGAGCATACCGATAAAATTGCCTAGCAGGGTACTGTTTGCGAAGTCTGACAGCTGTTTTTCCATGCCGGATTTCGTATCGTTAAACCACCAGGCCGCGCCAAGCTGAAGCTTTCCGGGACACTCCGCGTCCGTCATAAAACAGCCCGCAATAGAGGCGATTATCTCGCTGTCAGCAGGGTTCAGGCTAAATAGGACCATTCGTGGCAGTTCATCCGTCTTTTCCAGTTCGTTTAAAAAATATGAAAGATTTTGCGGGTCGCCCTGTCCGTTCATTGCGTCAAATCCGGTATCCGGCCCAAGCTTTGTAAACATGCGGGAGCTGTTATTGCGCATACAACCGAAGTGAATTTGCATAACCCAGCCGAGCTCATGATATCTTCGTCCCAGGTGCAACAGAAGAGCCGTGCGATATTTTTTTGTTTCTTGATCGGAGAGTTTCCCGCCTCGCAGACCCGAGTCAACAATCTTGTCCAACTCTTCTCTTGTAGCCGGGCAATAAATACATCCGGTGAGCGCGTGGTCGGATGCGCGGCAGCCTGCCTCGTTAAAAAATTCAATGCGCGCGTCAAGCGCTTCGCACAGCGAGTTAAAACCAGTGATTTTCACTCCGCTTGAGTCAGACAGTTTAGAGATATATTCTGCAAACCCATCGGAGTCGATATTTATAGCTTTATCTGGGCGAAATGCAGGCAGGACCTTAACTTTGCAGGTGGGGTCAAGCGCGATTTGCTTGTGGTAATTGAGGCTGTCAATAGGGTCGTCGGTGGTGCATATAAGTTTGACATTGCTTTGGTCTATAAGCCCACGTACGCTCATACCTGGTTCTGCCAGCTTTTTATTACAGGCATCGTAAATTTCCTCGGCAGTATCAGGGTTTAGTTGTTTTTCAACGCCAAAATAACGTTTTAATTCAAGGTATGTCCAATGATAAACAGGGTTATTAACAGCTTTTGGAAGTACAGCAGCGAAATTTTTAAATAGTTGGAATTTGTCGGATTCGCGCGCGCCTGTAATACCGCACTCGGGTATCCCGCCTGCCCGAATCAGACGCCATTTGTAGTGGTCGCCTCCAAGCCAGACGTCGGAAATGGAGTCGTAGCGCTTATCTAGCGCAATATCAGCTGGGTTGACATGACAGTGGTAATCAACTATTGGCATCTTTACTGCATGTTCATGATATAGTTTTTTTGCCGATTCGCTTTTCAGCAGGAAATCTTCATTCATAAAAGGTTTCATGGCGATTCTCCTTTAATAATCGTTTCGATTCAGTGTGTTCATGTACATTCTGTATTAGTCAGCATTTTAGATATGTCATTTTATGTCAGATATTTGCGCAATGTAGCCCTGACAGCGCCCGGTCCCGATAGCAAATCCAGGAACATTTTCTCAATTTTCTCAGATAGGACAGTCGATGTCAGATTGATACCAAAAATCACAGGGTTTTCGAGAATTTGCCGTAACTGCCCATCATAGCTTGAAGGGTCGTTCCATTTTACTCCTTCAAGTTTTGTCTGTAAATCATCCTTCATTGGGTCGGACGAAACTTCCATTTTATTCCCTTCATCGTCAACGCCCAATAAATATCGCATCCATCCCGCGATGGAGAGCGGGATTGAGATAAGGTCCGCAAGGTTGCGCCTTTCTTTGATATAGCTTTTTATCGTCTCACCAAATCGGATGCCAACTTTCTGCGACGTATCGGTTGCAATGCGGCGGGGATCGTCCGGCATGAATGGGTTTGGCAGGCGCTCCTGCATTACTTCGTCGATAAATGACCTGGGCGAGAGGATTCCCGGGTCTGTTACCACAGGCAATCCTTCGGTATAACCGAGGCGATGGATAAGCGCTACTATGTCGGGGTCCTTCATCTCTTCGCAGATAAGCGTGTAGCCAAGCAGGCAGCCGTACATGCTCATTGCGGTGTGCAACGGGTTCAGGCAAGTTGTAACTTTCATACGCTCAACTTTATTGACNGTGTCGCGGTCTGTCATGTACACGCCGGCTTTTTCAAATGCCGGCCTGCCATTCGGGAATTTATCTTCAATTACAAGATACTGCGGGCGTTCGGTATTGACAAACGGCGCGATGTAAGTGTACTTGTTTGTGACTATCGGCGCCATTCCTTCAATACCCTTACGGACGAGGATATCTTCAACTGTTTTTGAAGGGCGCGGCGTAATCTTGTCTATCATGCTCCACGGGAAGGAGACTTTACTCTCGTCGTCAAGATAGGAAATAAAGCCGCTGTCCGCAAATCCGTTTGCAACCCACGCTCTTGCGAACTCGACGACTGCTGTTTTTAACTTTTCACCGTTTTGGGAACAATTGTCCATGCTGACAGCGGCTATGGGATGAGCGCCGGCAAGATATCGTTTTAGCAGCAAAGCTGCTACGACTCCCATAACGTGACGCGCGTGTTCCGGACCGTTTTCCATATCCGCTTTGGCAAGGAGCGATGGAGCGCCGTCCGCGTCCTTTATGGCATAGCCTTTTTCAGTGATGGTAAAGCTTACCATTTGAAGGAGGGGCGATTCAAATATTTCAGCTATTCTTGACGCAGATGCTCTAAAATCAATATTTAACGCTTCCGCCACTGACGCTGTCACTTCGCAGCTTGTAGTGGAATCCGGGCAGAGCGTCACATTCAATGAAAGGTTGTCGTGTGGCGTGTAAATTTTGTCGATGATTTCGTTATCAAACGTTTCTGCGACAATTATTCCACTTTCCGCGCGCCCCTCGTTTAATAATTGCTGTTGCAACGCGGCAATAAACCCTCTGAAGATATTTCCGGCGCCAAAGTGTAGCCATGCAGGCGAAGCTTTAGTTTTTGCAATCATTGAGGCAATGTCGTAACGCGGCAGGGAAATACCTGCGGCTTCCCATACTGTCTTGTTTTGCAGGTTGTGCAAATTCATAATCAAGGCAGCGACAACCCCTCGGCGGCTTTGTCAATAGCTTCCCAAAGCCCGTTAAGATAGGCGACTCCTAAAGCGCGGTCGTAGAGACCATAGCCGGGGCGGGCTTCTTCCCCCCATATCATCCGGCCATGGTCGGGGCGTATATNAACATCCGGACAGGTATCGTACACCGCTTTTACAATGGCGTACATATCTAAATCGCCATCCGAGGATAAATGGCTGGATTCCCGGAATTTTCGATACCCCAGGTGTTTTATGTTACGAATATGCATACAGCCAATTCGTCCCACCCTGCCAAAATGTCGTATAATAGCGGGTATGTCATTGTCAGGGTTGGAACCCAGCGAGCCGGTACAAAGACAAAGCGCGTTGAATTTNGAGTCGTNCAGGGCGATGATTTTGTCAAAATCCGGGCGGCTGTGAGCAATGCGCGGCAGACCGAATATAGGCCAGGCAGGGTCGTCGGGGTGGCATGCCATAACTACGTTGCACTCCTCGCAAATGGGGATTATGGCGTCGAGGAAGTATTTGAAATTCTGACGCAGTATGTCGGGTGAAACGCACTCGTAATGCTTAAGCGTCGTCTCAAGCTCCGCTAAACGTTCCGGCTCCCAGCCTGGCAAGCTGAATCCTTTGGAACCTTCAGCGGTTTTGCGGACTATATCCAGCGGCCCCATATTTTCCAGCTCACTTTCGTCAAAATAAAGGCTTTTAGAGCCGTCATCGGGGATAACCCGGGCAAGGTCGGTGCGCAGCCAGTCGAACACAGGCATGAAGTTATATACTATGACCTTTACTCCATATTTAGCCAGATTGCGTATGGTAGTTATATAATTCTCAATGTATTTATCGCGGGTGGGCAAGCCCATCTTTATATCCTCGTGCACGTTAACGCTTTCAATTACTTCACATTCCAATTCTGAGGCGTGAATTTCGTCGATGTAGCTTTTTATCTCACTTTCAGTCCAGACCTCGCCTGCGGCTTTATAATCAAGGAAACCCATCACGCCGGTCATGGCTGGAATCTGTTTTATTTGACTTAATTTAATGGAGTCACTCTTCGAGCCGAACCATCTGAATGTCATTTTCATTTTAAGCCCTCACTTATGTTTATTTTGCAAACAAGTTTGGCAAGTACAGACTTATTTCGGGGATAAAAGTGATGAGCAGCAACGCAATAATCATGCATAAGTAAAATGGCAGCGTCGCTTTTACAAGTCGCTCAATCGGCACTTTCGATACGGCCGAGCCAATGAATAAGACCGTGCCGACCGGCGGCGTGAGCAGACCGATGCCGCAATTGAGAATGAGTATGATACCGTATTGAATTGGGTCAATGCCAATTGATTTGGCAATCGGCAATAAAATCGGCGTGGTAATCAGGATTATTGGCGCCATGTCCATAATGCAGCCGAGTATTAGCAGAATTAAATTAATAAGCAGCGCCAGAATAATTCGGTTTTCGGTTATACTTGTAATAGCTTCGGCCGCTAAACTGGGAACGTGAAGTATTGTCATACAATAGCTGAACACACTGGAGGTTGCAATCAGTATAAGTACTATGGCTAAGGTGTCAACACAATCTTCCAGCACGCGCCAGACGCCTTTCCAATCCAGCCCTCTATAGATGTAAACGCTCACAAAAAGGCTATATATAACTGCAATAGCGGCGGATTCCGTTGCGGTAAATACTCCGCCAACCACGCCTACTACAACAATGACTACTGCGGCTAAAGCCCAGAATGAAACCAACACTTGCTTTATGACGGTTATCAGGTTAAAAGGAGAACCCTTTGGATACTGACGCTTGACGGAAATAATGTAAGAGCCAATCATTAATGACAGCGCAAGTATTGCGCCGGGAATATACCCCGCCAGGAACAGGCTGCCCACCGAGACGCCGCCTGCTGTTGTGGCGTAAATGACCATGTTATGACTTGGTGGAACGAGAAGCCCCTCACATGACGATGTTATCGTTACGGCTGCGGAAAAGTCATCGTCATAGCCTTGGTCAACCATCATGGGGATAAGTATGGGACCGATTGAAGCCGTATCGGCGGTTGCTGATCCGGAAATACCACCAAAAAAGTATGAAGCAACAATGTTGACCATAGCAAGACCGCCGCGCATCCAGCCTACCAGCGAGTCGGCAAGCGCTATCAATTTTGCTGAAATACCGCCCGATCCCATGAGCATACCCATAGTGATGAAGAATGGCACAGCCATAAGACCGAAAGAGCTGATGCCTTTTACCATATGCTGGCATATAGTTGTCAGGTTAAGTCCCTGGACGGTCAAACAGAGCACTGATGCTAAACCAACCGCGTAGGCAATGGGAAAGCGCAGGAGGATCATTAAGCCAAAACTGCCCAGTAATGCAATAATTGCAAGCGTCTGAGTGCTCATGCCGCTTTTACCTCCTCAATAAAGAACGCTTTGATATGTTCGTAAAGCACTTCTATTTGAAAAATCACCATGGCAACTCCGGCTAGCGGAATAGGAAAATACATCCAAAAGCGCGATACAGAAGGCATGGAAACGTAGACGCCTCTGCTGCCGAGCGTAGTTGCATACCTCCAGCCAACGATCATCATTATTAGTCCGAGAGTTAATACGCATATGTCAGATAGCACATCCAAAGACTTAACAAGATTTTTGTTCAGATATATATCCAGCGCGTTCATTCTGATATGCGAGCCCTTGCGAATGGCAATTGCAGCGGAAAGTACCGCCATATAAGCCATACATGAAAGAACAACCTCTTCGCTCCATGCTGGATCGGGAACAAATGAAACATAGCGGCCGGTAACGGCCATTGAGGTGATGGCGATATCAGCAATAAGAAGTAACTTACACAAAAACAAAACAACTTTATGGGCAAAATTGAAAAACGGTTTTGTTTTGTCAATTGTTGCAAAAATGCTTGGCATAAAACATTTCCCCTCCTTGTAATTAAGAAAAGGGCGCCGGGTATTCCCCGACACCCCTGGCTAACAAAGCCATATTTAATTAAATTTACGAATTATATCAATTTGTTTAATATGTTATTCCAAGTTGAAATCGAATGTAGGCGAGGCGGCTTATGCGCCCCGTCCCGATGGCGTAGATAGAGCTACGTCGAGCGTCGGGCGCGCATAAACAACTATACGTACGATTACGACTTGTAATTAAATTATTTACCTAAGTCTAAAAGCTTTTGATATAACTCAGCCTGATCTTTAGTGGATTCCGTAATTATGTCCTTGCAGGCTTCAGCCCATTCGGCCATATTTGGGACTTCAATAACGTTCACGCCTTCGGCAATCAAGGATGCAAGCACTTCTTGCTCCGCCTGCTCTGAAATTCTGGCGTTGAATTCCTGTGCGAAAGCGCCCGCCTCCATGAGGCATTTCTGTTGGTTTTCCGTCAGCTTATTCCAAGCGGCGTCGGTAATAATGACCTGTATAGCGCCCAGGGTATGCGCGTCAAGAATCAAGTTAGGAGCGGGTTCATGGAATGAGTTGGACTTATAGTTGGCGATAGGTTGCTCTGCGCCGTCGACAACTTTAGTTTGCAGGGCGGAATACAGTTCTCCGAAAGAAATGACGGTTGGGCTTGCGCCAAGCCCCTGGACCATGCCGGTCATAATTGGGTCGTTGGAAACGCGCAGTTTTAAGCCTTTAAAATCTTGTAACCCTGAAACAGGGTTGACTGTGAAAAAATGACGGAAACCTTCCTCGCCGTAAAAGAGTCCGCGCACGCCCATTTTAATGTCGACAGGTTCGTTCAGGAATTCAGGCGCCAACTCGCTCTCTGCAAATTTCCAGAAATGAGCGCGGTTGACGAATGTATACGGGATGGATAAGAGCGTTGACTTTTTAGCGCCATAGCTTGTCAGAGCAAAAGCGGATATGCGCGACATTTGGATAGTGTCGTTTCCGCCAAGCATTGAGTCCAGTACATCGTTCTCGGAGCCCAATACGGCGCTGGGTTGAATATCAATGATAACAGAGCCGCCCGAAAGCTCCTCAACCTTTGCTTTGAAGGTTGTTCCAGTGCGACCTACAATGGTGTCGAGAGGATTGACCTCGGCATAAACAAGGGTGACTTTTGGATCGTCAGCCACACTTCCAGCAAACGCTGTACTACAGACAGTAAGGCTGAGAATCGCCGCGAAAGACAATAAAACCATAAATTTTTTCATGTTCACTTACCTCCATTTTTTGTATTATCCGGAATAAACTGCGTGCATAAGTGCATTTGTAGCAAAGCATATCACGCCTTTGCCAACTGGTCAACTAGGATTCGCTTATATTTTCAGGGTATTTTATTTTAAAAAATTATTAATTACACTTTTCCACTTTGCTGTTATTCAAACACTCACGAATACTTTATCTATCAAGCGCTGTTGCGCTCCATGAACCACCTGGCGCCGGTTTTATCTTCTTCAAGAAAAAGATATGTTTCGCGGCCTCCGGCTCTGACGGTGTAACGCAACCCCACGCCGCCGGCTTTGAGGGACGCGGCTGGCCGTACGTTAAGCACCTTGTCTATTTTATAGCGATAGCCATCCTCCCATACGAAAGATCGCGGCACTATCCGGCCATCTTTAAGCCTGTCCTCATTCACGTCAACGTAAACCTTGTAATCGTTTTCCATGTAAAGCTTATAATCAATAATATCAGTGTCCACCTGTATCCCTTCTTTACAAGTACCCTATTGGGTGTATAACATGTTCATCTTTTGCGTTGAGCTTCCCGAGTTTCGGGTCAACTTGCGCTAATGCGCGATTTATCGCGGAATGTCCAAAGCGGCGCCGGATATCATCAATGACATATTCCAATTTTTCCTCGCGTTCACGTTTTCCCTCATCTTCAAAAAGTGAAAGTTGACACGCCGCGCCGATTGGTATGAGGTTTGTCCCTCGTATTCCGATACTGCGCAGAGGCTTATCCCATTTATAATTTGCCCGCAACAGCCTCATCGCAGCGGAGCATAGTTCGGCGGATATATGCGTTGGGCGCGGAAGCGCCGTTTGCCGCGTAAACCAAAGCAGCTCATTATCCCGCAAAGATATTTCGACTGTCCCTGCCTGTAACCCAAGCTCCCTCATGCGCTCGGCAACGCTTTCCGCAAGATTTTGAAATACAATATGAGCGTCTTCGTCATTTTCAAGGTCGCGCGGACAAGTTGTGCTGTTTCCGACAGATTTTACAACCTTTTCTTCTCCGAATTCAGCGACAGGCGATGTATCAAGCCCATTTGCGTATGTGTGCAGAAATAGCCCCCACTTGCCAAACCAACTTTTTAAGTGATTGGGATTGCACGTCGCGATGTCCCCAATCGTCTTAATGTTGTATTTAGCCAATGCGATTTGCGTAGCCCTGCCTACGCCGAGGAGTTCGGCGGCCGGGAGCGGCCAGACTATTTCGCGGAAGTTACCCCTTGTAATAACGGTGGTTGCGTCCGGCTTTTTGATGTCGGAGCCGAGCTTTGCAAAAAT